>JAGHBZ010000323.1 GCA_021160705.1 Candidatus Sumerlaeota bacterium | reverse complement strand
GAATGGTGGGATGGGGGGAATCTAAATTTTTGGTATTACATAACTCCTGAACCTCCTCTGGTCTCCTAACTTCCGTTAAGGTGTTCAGGAATTCAAGAGATGATGGTTATTCTCAATGTATTTTTATTTCTCTGCAAAGCCATTATCAGGGTATAAAAAATTAACGGGGTATCTCTTTTGTGTAGAGTTACCCCGTTAATTCCTTCTTTGCTGCAGCTGTGGTAAAGCTTATAGTCCTTTCTTCAGGCTGGGTGCAGGTTTGAACCCAACGGTCTTTGACGCCTTAATTCTGATGACTTCACCAGTCTGCGGGTTACGACCTTTCCGAGCCTTACGCTGCCTTACAGTAAAGACACCAAACCCCGGTGCTACAAACCGTTTTTCTTTTTTGATAGCCTTTGCAATAGCGTCGAACGTCTCATTAATAATGGTCTCCACAGCCGCTTTGCTCAGTTCGACTTTTTTCTTAGCTGCCGCTTGCTGAACGGCGGCAACGAGTTCAGCTTTTGTCATTGAGAATCCACCTCCTTTTAAAAAATTTAGCAAATAGTAAATATCAAATTATTTGATAAAGTATCAATCAGTACGTCTTCAGTCAACATAAAAATGCAGGAATATGTTGATTTTTTCAGGGGTTGAAGCCAATATAATTATATAAAGGTTTTATTATTATGAGAACTAAATTTCAAGTTTCCTGAGGAGGTAGTGGAAATAATCTTTAAGAAAAAAAGTACACTTCAAAGTGACCCGACCATACGTCGGATTTATGTTGCCCTGAGTTTTCTTCTTTTACTTATCCTGTGGGGTGGGATGGGGTTTCATTTCATTGAACATATAAACATCTTTGACGCAATTTATATGGTCATCATTACCTTAACTACTATTGGGTATGGTGACTTTGTGCCTAAAACTATGACCGGACGTGCGTTTGCCATTGGATTGATTATTGTGGGATTCGCCACCGTGTTTTATACAATGACCTTAATTACTCATCTTATAATTGAAGGGGAAATACATAAAATTTTGGGGAGGCGGAAATTGGAAAGATTTGTTCAACATTTACGCAATCACTTTGTGATATGTGGCTACGGAAGAATTGGCAAAATTATCGCTCAGGAGCTAGCCCGTAAGTCGGTGTCTTTTGTCATAATTGAAAACGACGAAGCACGATTTAGTCTGCTTGAGGCACAGAAACTCCCGGCTGTATTTGGCGATGCAACCTCTGATGATGTACTGGAAAAAGCAGGTATTCGTAGTGCACGGGGTCTTATTGCAGTGACCAGAAATGACTCTGATAATCTGTTTATTACGCTCTCCGCTCGGACGCTTAACCCGGAGCTGTATATCATCACCCGTTCCACAGATGAGGCGAACGAAGAAAAGTTTCTCCGTGCTGGTGCTAATAAGGTGATATGTCCCTATCGGATAGGAGCACTCCAGATAGCTCAGTCAGCGATACGTCCAAATGTAATTGACTTTCTGGAGATAGCCACACATCGCAAAGGTCTGGAGTACGCCCTTGAAGAGATGCGGGTGCATAAGAAATCATCTGTCTGCCACAGAACACTCAACGAACTCGCGCTGGGAAGAACTATTGGGGTTATCGTGGTCGGTATTCGGCGTAATGATAAAATGATTTTTAATCCGTCCGCTGATACAGAAATCAAGCCGGAAGATATTCTTATTGCACTGGGTAACGTGAATCAGCTCTCTCAGCTGGAGAAAATGCTCTCAGGGGAATCTGGATAGTATCTCCTTGCAATCTCGTGGTCTTTACGTGCGTAGTCCGGTAATTTTGACCGGCAAAGTCCTACTCCGTAGAGCCTCCATTCGCATATACACAGATAAACAATCTCGTGCATCTCCTCAGGACAGCAGCTCAGCAATGCTCTGACGAAGTAACTGGAATGCATCATCAAGTTTTTCAGGATGCTTACCGCCAGCCTGAGCCATCTGAGCTCTGCCGCCACCCCCACCACCAATTTGTTTTGCGACCTCATTGACCAGCTTATTAGCAGGCAGTTTGTCTGCTATATCCGCACTAACAGAACAGATTAACTGGACTTTGTTTGACTCTTTATCTACACCCGCCAGCATAATGACCACGTTATTTTTGACTTTTGATTTAATACTATCGGCGAGGTTACGCAGCGCTTCGGTTTGCACGTCGTATAATTTATAAGTGACAATTTTCACATTGTTCACTGATTGTGCAGATGCAATGATGTCGTCTATTTGCGTAAGTAGAGCTTGCTGGTGAAGTTTTTGAATTTCCTTTTTCAGTTCTTTCCGGGCGGATAATAATGCCTCCACCTGAGAGATTAGCTGTTCTGGAGGAACAGATAATCGTGCACTGAGTTCAGCTATTGTTGATGTAGCTTTATGAAATTCTTCAAATGCGGGTAGACCGGCTTTTGCTTCTATGCGGCGTATCCCGGTTGCAATACTGGACTCGCTGATAATCTTAAAGAAGCCGATTTGTCCTGTTCGGTCAAGGTGAGTCCCGCCACAAAATTCCATACTGAACTCCCCGATTTTGATTACCCGAACGATGGTTCCGTATTTTTCACCAAACGGGGCAATGGCACCCAGTTTTTTTGCCTCCTCAATCGGCAATTCCATTGCCTCCACAGGAATATCTTCCATAATCTTCTGGTTCACCATCCGCTCGACTTCGTAAATCTGCTCTGAGGAGAGAGGTTCAATGTGCGTGAAATCAAAACGCAAATACTCCGGGTGTACCAGCGAGCCAGACTGAGTAATATGTGACCCGACAATTCGTTTTAATGCACCCTGCAAGAGATGTGTCGCAGTGTGATGACGCATAATTGCAAGACGTCTGTCTCTATCAACCTCAGCGTTCACAATATCGCCTACCTTGAACTTGCCTTCTCTGACCACGCCTGTATGGATAAATATGTTGCCCGGGGTACGTTGAGTATCTTTAACTTCAAAGATGGACTCATTGAGATAAATCCTGCCGGTATCTCCCACCTGCCCGCCTGCTTCGCCGTAAAACGGTGACTCGTCCAGAACCAGTCGGGCTTCTTTGCCCTTTTCAATAGTGGTGAGGCGATGGTCTTGAAGGTCTAAAATCGCCACTATGTTTGCCCGTGTCTCCAGTTGCCCATACCCCACAAAACGAGTCCTGCCATATTCCTGGATAATGTCTTTGAGTTGGGTCTCAAGTTTCTCAAACGTTTGAGCACCTTTCCAGGAGGCACGTGCTATGCGTTTCTGTTCAGCCAGACACCGCTCAAACCCTGCTCTGTCAATATCCACACCTTCTTCTGCGGCAATCTCAAGCGTCAGGTCTACCGGGAATCCATACGTATCGTAGAGACGAAATACCTCCTTACCATCAATGACCTTTTCTCCGGATTTCTTCACGTCTTCAATAATTTTATTAAGGAGCTCTATCCCCTGGGAGAGTGTGCGATGGAATCGTTCTTCTTCAAGTCGAATCACTTTTTTGACCTGTTCAGGATGTGATTTAATCTGAGGGTATTCGTCGCCCATTATGTCAATGACCACATCCACAAGTCGATAGAGGCAGGGTTCATCGTAGCCTAATTTTTTATAGTGGCGAACTGCACGACGCAACACACGCCTCAGCACGTAACCACGCCCCTCGTTTGAGGGCACAACGCCTTCACTGAGCACAAATACCAGTCCTCGTATGTGGTCAGCTACCACGTTCATTGATAATGTAGTCTCAAGGTCTCTCTTATAGTTCACGCCAATGAGTTCAGAGGCTGAAGAAACCAGCGGATAAAGAAGGTCGGTCTCATAGAGGGTGGGCTTATTCTGGACAATACACGCCAGTCGTTCAAGTCCCATTCCTGTATCAATGCCACGATTTTTCAGTGGCAGGCGAGTCCCATCTGGTTGCTGGTCAAATTGCGGAAAGACCATATTCCAGAACTCCAGATACCGTTCACAATCACAACCCACAGTGCAGGTAGGTTTACCGCAGCTACGTTCTTCACCCATATCAAAATAAATCTCGCTACACGGACCGCAGGCGCCGGTCTCACCCGCGGGTCCCCAGAAGTTGGCTTCATCGCCGAGTGCAACGATTCTATCAGACGAGAGTCCGATTTCTTCATTCCAGATTTTGTACGCCTCCTCATCCTCATAATGCACAGATACATAGAGGCGTTCTCTGGGCATCTTCACTACCTGAGTCACAAACTCCCATGCCCACTGTATGGCTTCTCGTTTGAAATAATCACCAAAACTAAAATTGCCAAGCATCTCAAAGAAGGTGAGATGTCTCAGCGTTTTACCGACGTTCTCCAGGTCGCTCCCCTTTCCCCCGGCACGAAAACAGGTCTGTACAGTTACTGCACGTCGGTAAGGCAACGGGTCTACCATCCCAGCCCATAACGGCTTGAACTGCACCATACCCGCAGACGTGAACAACAACGTTGGGTCATCTGGCGGAATCAATGGTGAACTCGGAACGTGCTGATGCCCGCGTTCCTTAAAAAATTCCACAAAAATCCGCCGTAGCTCTTTTGAGCTTATCATATCGCTCCTTTTGCTCCTAAAATCACATCTAAAATGAAAAGTCTACCGACAAATGACTCATCCTGTCAAACAGTTATACAGTATTCGCTCCTGCCTCTATCTGTAGGCATAGGGAGTTGGGAGTATAAATCTCTGCAGTTTAACCAAAATCCAACACCAAGAGACCCATAAAAAGAACCCACAAAGATTCTGATAACTAACTTTCAGTACGAATTTCAGGAGAAAGAGCAAGAGCTGAACCCCGGACAGAATTTTGAGAATCAAAAATTGACACCATTCAATCCTTTAATCTAAGCCAGGGGGTAACAAGGTGAGAAATTCTATTGCATTCTCAAGAGTTGCTTTTTATTTTGCAAATTACAACCACGTTGAATAATATTTAATTGCTTTTTATACGCCAAACAGAACAAAATTGAGATTAAGGAATGTGTCCGATTCAGGAAGAGGTCAATGACACAAAATTCGAGGGTAGTCTGGAACTCTGAAACTGGAAAGATGGATTTTTGTAAGGGACAATGGTAGCACTAAGAGAACTCTGGGCATTAATCAGCGGGATACAGTGGAATGATGCAGTAGATATTCTGCTGGTAGCTTTGCTATTTTATTTTCTGTTTTCGTTGCTAAAAGGGACGCGTTCTGCGGTGGCGCTTCGTGGATTAATCGGAATACTGCTCATTTCTTTTTTAATCTACTTTTTAGCCCGACTGGCACGGCTCTCAGCGATAACTTTATTGTTTCGGAGTTTCTGGCTTATTGTGGTATTGATGTTTATTTTGCTCTTTCAAAATGAGCTTCGGCGTGCCCTCACAGAAGCAGGACAGATAAAACTCTTTCGCCACTTCTTCACACAGGGTGGTGAATTTATTGACGAAATAATTAAAGCTGTCAATATTATGTCCAAACGCCGTATTGGGGGGCTTATCGTGATAGAACGCCAGAACCCTTTAAAGACATTCATTGATACTGGTGTGGAGATAGATAGTGCAGTGACCTCAGATTTATTACGAACCATTTTTGCTCCGTTTTCGCCATTGCACGATGGTGCTGCGATTATAAGAAACAACCGCATTGTGGCAGCTGGATGTATCCTGCCACTTAGCGATGACCCGACATTAAGCAAAGAATTAGGCACTCGTCACAGAGCTGCAATTGGACTCTCTGAAGAGAGCGATGCCATTGTAATAGTTGTCTCCGAAGAGACCGGCACTATCTCTCTGGCAGTTATGGGAAATCTTGAACGTGGTTTGCAACTCGACGTACTTAAAAAACGCCTTACCGAACTCCTGGGGATTAAGGAAGAAAAAGAAGATGAGGACTAAACGACATCGTATATCTTCTGATTTTATACTTATTTTATCGTCGTTATTAATTGCGTTTGTTATCTGGCTCATTGCAGCTGAGGCAGATATTGAGAGCGATAACCTCACAGTTAGTGTAGAAGTAATAAACGCACCTGAGAACTATGATATAGAGATAGCACCGAAGGAGACAATTATCACAGTTCAGTATCCAAAGGCTCAAAAGAGTTCAATTATTGCGCCGAACTTTAAAGTAGTAATAGACCTGAACAATCTCCCGGAATTTACGCGCCGTGAACAGGTAATCTCCACCACCTGGTTACTCACCCCGATAGATGTGGTCAAGAATAGGAATGTTTCAGACCGTGTAAAAGTGATTGAGATAGTGCAACCCAAACGTATCTCAATTCGCGCAAAGATGAATATTGAGTGGGCAGAGGTAAAACCCGTGATACGGGGTAAATTAAAGGAAGGCTTCCGAATAGCGGAGTCGCCACGAGCACAACCACCCAGAGTCAAAGTCACAGCTCCCGCCAAGACTCTACAAATCCTGAAAGAAGTAAATAATGGAAAGATTGTACTCAAGACAGACGAGGTGGATATAAGTGGCGAGAGTAGTTCATTCTTTCGGACAGTGAAGCTAAATGTGCCCAGGGGGTTAGAGTTAGTCAATCCAGAGGATGAGTTTGTTCAGGTCATTGTAGGCGTTGCCGAGGTGGAGAAGATAAAAAAGATTCACTCTGTGCCCATCGAGATAAAGACATTTACGCAGAACATAGAGACTGTATATAGCCCGAAGACAGCAACTATTGAAGTAAAAGCACCGTTGAGTATTATAAAGGATTTAAGTGCCAGCGATTTTTACTGTGAACCAGTTCAGCCAATTGATGAGACCGTCGGATTTCACGGTAAAGTAGCCATTGAGGCTAAATTCCGTGAAGATGTGAGTCCGAGCATAAAAGAGAAAGTAGGAATAATCTCAGTCAAGCCCGAAGCAGTAGAATTAGAAATAAAACAGGCAAAAACCGAATAAGAAAATTAAGGCTCTCTCAGGGGTTAGGACAGACATACAGCACTTATAAAAAGAGCCCTATTCAGCAAATATGAAATTAATCATAACAGGATTTTTAATGATTCATTCGTTTGAAAGAGTTCCGAAGGAAGAACTTATATTTAACTCGGTATATTCGCACCGGGGTTTAAGGGCAACTCTATTCTTAATTCTTAATAAGGAGTGAGGTAAAATGGCGGTGTTATGTGTAAATGTAGACCACGTAGCTACCCTTCGGGAGGCTCGAAAAATTGACGAGCCAGACCCGGTAGGCGCAGCAATTATCTGCGAATTGGCTGGTGCGCGCGGGATTACTATCCATCTGCGTGAGGACCGACGTCACATCCAGGAACGAGACCTTGAGGTGTTAAGAAAAGTAGTGAAAACAAAACTTAATCTGGAGATGGCAGCGACAAAGGAAATGGTGAGAATTGCTCTGAAGTATAAACCTGATATGGCGACCCTGGTTCCGGAACGGCGTCAGGAAGTCACTACCGAAGGAGGATTGGATGTTGTGAGATACCAGCGACGAATAAAAGGTGTTGTCTCTACTTTACAATCAGCAGGCATCCCGGTGAGTCTTTTCATCATTCCCAGAAAAGACCAGGTGCTCGCCAGTAAAAAAGTGGGAGCAACATTTATAGAGATTCATACTGGCGCATACGCAAATGCCCGAACAGAAAAAGCCATAGAACGTGAACTTAAGAGCATAGTAGAAATGGCAAAATACGCACGTGAATTGGGGTTGCGGGTTAATGCGGGGCATGGACTGAATTATCGGAATGTCTCTCCTATTGCCTCAATTCCTGAGATAGAAGATTTGAATATTGGACATAGTATTATTAGTTATTCAGTCTTTGTGGGGATAGAGAGAGCTGTAAGAGAGATGATAGCATTACTTCGTTAATTTCAATATGCCAGCTTTATTGGAAGAAACGTCTCAAAGCACTCCCATCCAGGAGGGGGACTATACAGGCTAAGAGAAAAAATAATCCCACAGATATAAATATGAGTAAAGAG
>JAGHBZ010000456.1 GCA_021160705.1 Candidatus Sumerlaeota bacterium | reverse complement strand
TCGCTCCGTCCTCTCATCAAAATAGCATGCCGGTAGTTCCCCCATTCTCCTGTGATATGCAATACACTCGCAACACTTTCCCTTCTTATCACAAGGTTCATAGGTACAATTACATTTTGCTTTGTTCTGGTCAACATTACACTCTTTCATCTCCTCCCTCCTACATTAAATCACTTTCCACACCAGAAGGTCACTTGTTTATTCCTTCAAAACGTCCAACTAAACAACTTGTATCCCACGATGTTTGGACCGCAAGCCAAACACCGGTATTAGCAACGCAGTTTAGCTTTCTGTAAAAAAAATAACTTATACAGTATTGCAAATGGCTTGTCAACCCAAATTTCAGCAGTTGCCCCCTGACACACACTTCACTTGCAACAAATAGTGCAACGTATCGATGGTCAAATCAGGTCGTTCCTGGTTATTACCAATCCATTTGAGTTATGTACCCCCTCTTTGCAAAAACCCTCAATCGTCGCGCCTTTTAGGCAATCTTCTGACCACTGCCAGCAAAAATTTATTTGACAAAATCGCTTTCACTAATAGAATATATCCGCGAAGATGGTTACCACAGTATGTAAGAGTCTTTTTCACACTCAGATAACTGAACAACTCAAAATATGGCGGCGTAGCTCAGTTGGTCAGAGCAGCGGAATCATAATCCGCGTGTCCGGGGTTCGAATCCCTGCGCCGCTATTTTCTTTTGCAGTGTCACTTTAGAATGTTTCTAAATGCCTACCAATGCGTAATATGCTAAATTTTGTGTGGAAGAATCTGACGATTAGAGTAGCGCCCTATCTGAAAGCATAGAAACAACTTGCGAGACTACTAACCAATTCCAGTTTTAAGGTATTTTGACCTACACGCCATAGGGACAAAATCAAGAACATCACTTGAAAAATGCATAAGAAAAGCGAAAAATCCTTGACATATTTCCATTCAAACGATACATTACAAAACAAAAAGGGAAAAAAATAATCCACTACGGACAGGTTGTTCAAGGCCTTTAGCCAGATTCCTATTGAGGGCACGCCGAAGGAGAGTGCAGGGCTTGGGCATTACCTCTCGCAAAAGATAGCTGACCTCCTCGGTGGCAAGATAACAGCAGAAAGCGAGTTTGGCGGGGGCAGCAAATTTACACTCACATTGCCACTCAAATCTATGGAGCCAAAAATATGAAAAAAAATGGCACGAAAAAGATAAATGACCGTCTTACCAAAGAATCACACAAGCCTGGTCGGCGCATTTCAAAACGCAAGGAATCCAAGGCAGACCGCAAGCAAATACAGGAAGCGATTATGGAGGGAGGAATATGGGTACCCGTAGCCGCTGTGTTCGTTCTGCTCTGCATCTTAGTGTGCCTGGATGAGTTCCTGAATCTCCCTCACCTTATAATGGGCGCGCCACCGACCCCCATCAACTGGAAGGAAGTGATACTCGAAATAGCTATGGTTGCTATCGTCGGTATCTTCGCGGTATCAAAGCCCATCCATGACATCGCCAAACGCAAACAGGCAGAGGAAAAAATAATGCACCTGAATAACGTGCTGCGTGCCATTCGCAAGGTTAATCAGCTCATCACAGAGGAAAAGGACCGCGACAAACTGCTCAAAGTGGTTTGCGAAAATCTTATCGAGACACGCGGCTATTATACCGCCTGGATTGCTCTTTTGGACAAGCAACATAAACTAATAACGAGCGCCGAGGCTGGTCTGGGCAAGAAGTTTCTGCCAATGGTCGAGCGACTCAAACGCGGCGAATTTACGAAATGTCAAGAGAAGGTGCTTGAAAAACCAGACCTCATTATAATTGATAATCCAGCTGTCTCTTGTGATGATTGCCCTCTATCAACATCTTATTATGCTGACAAAGCCGCTGGGGCAATTCAGCGGTTGGAACATAGCGGCAGGGTTTATGGTTTTATATCCGTTTCAGCGTCTCCATTAGTGGCAAAAAGTAAGGATGAGCAGTTGTTGTTTTCAGAAGTAGCCAATGATATTTCTCACGCCCTTTATGCGATTGAAGCAGAAGACGAACGCAAGCGAGCAGAGGAAGCTCTGAAACAACGCACATACGAGCTTCGGGTGGCTAACATCCGGCTCAAAGAACTCGACCATCTCAAATCTATGTTCATCGCCAGTATGAGCCATGAATTGAGAACCCCACTGAACTCTATCATCGGGTTCACAGGCATAATATTACAGGGAATGGCCGGGGAGATTACAGAAGAACAGAGAAAGCAACTCACAATGGTCAAAAACAGCGCCAATCATCTCCTTGCGCTTATAACCGACGTAATCGACGTGAGCAAGATAGAGGCAGGCAAGGTGGAACTCGCCATTGAGGAGTTCGATTTGTCGATTCTTCTTCAGGAGGTGAAGGATTCCATTACAGTTGCTGTAGAAAAGAAGGACCTCAAAATGTCCCTTGAGATGCCTGAGAAATTGGTAATCAAAAGCGATGAGCGAAGGGTCAAACAAATTATCGTGAATCTCATTAGCAACGCAGTAAAATTCACAGATGAGGGGGAAATAGAGGCAAAGGTAACGAAAAAAGACAATATGGTCGAGGTGTCAGTCAGGGACACTGGCATCGGGATAAGAAAAGAGCATATGGACAGGCTGTTCAAGGCATTCAGCCAGATTCCTGTCGAGGGCACGCCGAAGGAGAGCACAGGGCTTGGGCTCTATCTTTCGCAAAAGATAGCTGACCTTCTCGGTGGCAAGATAACAGCAGAAAGCGAGTTCGCCAGGGGCAGCGAATTTACACTCACATTGCCATTGAAATATAAG
>JAGHBZ010000215.1 GCA_021160705.1 Candidatus Sumerlaeota bacterium | reverse complement strand
ATCCTGAATAGTCCGATTCCCTCTGCACCAAATCTTAAAGCATTAAGCGCATCCTGAGGGGTATCGGCATTTGTTCTGACACCAATCTTTTTGAGTTTCTTGACCCAGCCCATAAATGTTTTGTAGTACTTATTATGCTCAACATCAGGGTCTACAAGTGGTATTTTCCCTTCAAGGACTTTGCCTGCGGTACCGTTAAGTGAGAGCCAATCTCCTTCTTTAAGGACTTTTCCGCCTGCTCTGACAGTGCGAGTGTCCATATCTATTTCTATCCCGGAACACCCTACGATACAGCATTTGCCCCAGCCTCGTGCGACAAGTGCGGCGTGAGAGGTCATTCCACCTTTGGAGGTAAGAATCGCCTGTGCGGCGTGCATCCCGTGAATGTCCTCTGGACTCGTTTCTTCACGAACAAGAACCACCTTTGCCTCCTCGCGGTAATATGCGGCTTTCTCCTTATCTCCACGTGCCTCAGCCTCTTTTGCTTTTCTGATATTCTCCTTTACGATTTCCTCCGCATCGTCCGCGGTTAAGACAATCTTTCCGAAGGCACCACCCGGGCCCGCAGGGAGTCCCTTTGCTAACACAGGCGCCTCTTTCTCGCGTTTCGGGTCAAGCATCGGCAGGAGACAATGCACAAGGTCTTCTGCGGGCACCCGCATAACCGCCTCTTCTGGTGTAAGACGGATTTTTTTGTCTTTATGCATTTCTACCGCCATTCGGACTGCCGCCACACCGTTTCTTTTACCCACACGACACTGGAGAATCCAGAGTCTACCCTCCTGGATGGTAAACTCAATATCCAGCATATCACGATAATGCACTTCAAGCAGACGCTGAATTCTGTTCAATTCTTTATACACTTCTGGCATAGCGGTCTCCAGGCTCGGCAGGTGTTTATTGTGTTCGCCTTTACCCGCTTCGTTCACCGGATAAGGAGTCCGAATACCTGCGACCACGTCCTCACCCTGAGCATTTGGCAACCACTCGCCATAGAATATATTTTCACCGGTCGCCGGGTCACGGGTAAATCCAACGCCTGTTGCACTGTTCTCGCCCATATTGCCGAACACCATCGCCTGTACATTCACTGCCGTGCCCCAGCTGTCTGGAATACCTTCTATCCTCCTGTAGGCGACTGCACGTTTCCCCTGCCAGGACTGAAATACCGCTCCAATACCTCCCCAGAGCTGCTCCATTGGGTCATCCGGGAATTCTCTGCCCAGAGTTTTTTTGATAATACTTTTGTATTCCTCACAGAGCGCCTTGAGGTCATCAGCGGTGAGGTCAGTGTCAAATTGGTAACCTTTAGACTTCTTAAGCTCATCCAACGCCTTTTCAAGTTGTACCCTGATACCTTTGCCTTCCTCGGGTTCAATCCCGCTTGCTTTCTCCATTACCACATCTGAATACATTGTCAGGAGTCGTCTATACGAATCCCAGACAAATCGTTCATTATTTGTCTTCTTAATCATTCCGGGGATAGTCTTTGTAGTTAGACCAACATTCAGGACAGTCTCCATCATTCCCGGCATTGATTGACGGGCGCCTGACCTCACAGAGACCAGCAGAGGGTTCTCCGGGTCGCCGAATTTCATACCCATTATTTTCTCAACTTTTGCAAGTGCTTTTTCAACATCCTCTTTCAACGTTGGTGGATACTTGCCATTCTGTTCGTAGAAAACCCTGCATACTTCCGTGGTTATTGTAAAGCCCGGCGGTACAGGAACTCCTATATTCGCCATTTCAGCGAGATTTGCGCCTTTACCACCGAGGAGATTTTTCATTTCTGCTCTGCCTTCGGCTTTACCGCCACCAAAGAAATAGACTAATTTTGGACGGCGAGTAGGTTTCTGTGCAGTTCTCTTTTTTGTTCTGCGTTGAGCTTTTGTCTTAGCCATTTACATCTACCTCCTATGAAATTTTTTGTTTATCTCATTATCATTCACAAACAAAAGAACATTATGGAACATCACGATGTAGAGTCAATACCTTAATATGACTATATGTAGTCTATCTGTAATAAGCCCGTTCTTTTCAATCTGATACAAAATAGTTAATGGTAAAATCAGAATAAAGGAAAATTCCTCAAAGCAGATTTGGTTCTTCCTTTTTCAAATTGTATAAGCATCGGAGTTTTTTTATGGATACTTTTATCCCACGTATTATATCCATAAATAATCGTATCATAAACGCTACCGGGTCTTCTTTTATAAAGCAAAGAATTTGACTTTGAACTTTTGCAGGATTAAAGTGATAAAAAGGTTTTCAATGATTTATGAGTATCCTAAAACTGTTAACAATGGGTTTATCAATATGGGTAAATGGTGGCGAGTACTCTATCCTTTAGTATTGGTGTTTCTGATTGCCTGCAGTCAGAAGGATTTATCACTCCCACCGGTGCCGGGCTGGTATTATCGTGCAAAGAAGGGCGAATCTCTTAGAGAAATTGCCACCAGATATGGTTTTGAAGAAGAGGTATTGCGACGTCTAAATAGCGTATCCCCTGGTAAGAGATTTGGAGGAGGTGAATTGATTTTTATTCCAGCAAGTGCTGTTAGGAAAAAACCACATCCACCTAAACAGAGCCCTTCCCGACCCACGCTCGCATCAGCAAAGACGAAGATCTCAGTTGCTAACGCCAAAAAAGTGAAGACATCAAAAACTTCTAAAAAAACCTCAACCCGCTACTCCAAAAACAAAACCTTAACAAAAAAATACTCCAAAAATAAATCGCACTCCACGACACGTAGTGCAAAGAGCATAAAGCCCCGACAGAAATTTATTATGCCCGTTAATGGCAAAATTACCAGAAAATTCTTTAAGCGCAAGAGTGCACATCATTATGGGATAGATATTGCTGCGCCAGAGGGCACCCCGATAAGGGCATCACGTTCAGGGAAAGTGATTTACAGCGATAATGTGATACCGGGTTTTGGAAATATGGTAATACTTGACCATAACGATGGATTCACCACACTGTATGCACATAATAAGAAAAATCTGGTAAAGGTGAATCAATTCGTTAAACAGGGTACGAAGATTGCGTTAGTGGGTCACTCTGGAAACGCCACGGGAAATCATTTGCATTTTGAGATTAGATATAATGCTGAGCCTGTGGACCCAATGAAATATTTGACGCATACTTCCGGGAAAAAGTAAAGTGGTACCTATTCAGATTTTGCGCCCCGATAAATGAGAAATTAAACTTTTAACAAAATATACATCTCTAAATCGTTTTACCAAAG
The DNA here is from genome assembly GCA_021160705.1 of Candidatus Sumerlaeota bacterium. Lineage (GTDB taxonomy): Bacteria > Sumerlaeota > Sumerlaeia > MWCT01 > JAGHBZ01 > JAGHBZ01. The sequence continues at coordinate 3,470 of JAGHBZ010000215.1, read as the reverse complement.
ATTTCGCCTGATGGATGAGATAAGGATAATAGACATTGTAGAGAAGATGAGGAATTATTTACTTAACCGTGTGCCTGCACTTGAGAAACGTCTTCTTGGTTTCAGGGAACACGCCAGAGAACGCTCAGTCCAGGAGATAAAAATGCTTTTTCTGGCAGTGATACTTGGCGAGGATATAGAATCTGCTCCGGTGAAAAGAAAATTGAAACTCCTCCTTGACGAACTGGATACAGGAAATAAGATTCCTTCTGAAAGAGAGCGAAGGGCTCAGAAAATACATTTTCTTCAGGAGAGTATTTCCCTTTATGGAAAATTTAGCGATGCAAAGATTTGCCAGATTAGAGAACATCTGGAGACCATTGATAAACTTTGCACGGACGAGGAAAAGCCCATTTACAGCCAATTAGCAGGCTTCCACACAGGGATTGAAGCGGTAAATTATATTCGCAAAAATTTGCCCCTGTTAAGGGGATTGAAAGCCTATCATTTTCTGACAGGACTGGAATATCCTTTGTTTGTGCCAGATAGACATCGCCAGCGGTTGCTTAGCAGATTGGGATTTTTACAGAAGGTGAGTACTGATGCAGTCCATTATCAGCGGATAGCGGAAATCAGTGAGGAAATACATCGTGTAAGCGGTGAAACGCTCAATGGACTAAATCTTATTTTTGGCTTATTCAGTGGTGCTATAAAATGGGGCACAAAGCTCACTCCGCTTTGTGTCAGGAAACCAAGATGTTTTCAATGCCCACTGACAAACTACTGTTATTATTATCACTATGTAGGTGAATCAAAAGAGAGAGAAGCCATAACAATTTATGGACTGAAACAGCTGGATACTCACGAGACACCCCGCGAAAAGATGCTCCGTGATGGTGTGGGTGGTATGAGTAATGCGGAGTTACTTGCAATAATATTACGTACAGGTACTCCAGAGATGTCAGCATTAGACGTTGGAAAGATACTTATGAAGAAATTTAAGACTCTGGATGCACTTTCAGAGGCGTCGGTCAAAGAAATCAGTGAATTGCCGGGAATCGGCGAGATAAAAGCCGTTGAGATAAAAGCTGCACTTGAGCTTGGCAAACGCCTTATGAGCAGTGGGTTCTCAGACCTGGGCACAGTGACATGCAGCACTGATGTGTATAAGCTCTATCAGGGAAAACTCTCAAAAGCCAAACAAGAGATGTTCTATGTCCTACTGCTGAATACAAAAAACCGCATTGTAAAAGAAGTGCTGGTCTCAAAAGGGAGTTTAGATACCAGCCTCATTCATCCTCGTGAAGTGTTTAAGGAAGCCATCCGCGAGTCATCAGCAAGCGTGATTTTTGTGCATAATCATCCCAGTGGTGACCCGCAACCAAGCAGAGATGATATTGCGATTACTCACCGCCTCTATGAGACCGGAGAAATTATTGGCATAAGGGTGATTGACCATATTATTATTGGTAGAAAGTCATACTATAGTTTTGCTGATAATGGATTGTTGCGGAGTAAATGACACCAGAAAAAAGTGTTGCATAATATTGCTTAATTTATATAAATGCTCTTCTTAGCTTTCAATGGATGGTATAAGAACGTAAGCAATGTCTAACACTGCTGTACGCAAAAGAGTAAGCCGAAAATTATTATGGCGTCGGATTAAAGAAAATTTAGAGGCGTTTCTGTATCTCAGTCCTGCGGTGTCAATATTGTTCGTTTTCTGGATGTTGCCAGTTGCCATATCTATATACATTTCGCTAACGAACTGGCTGGGTGGCGATACGTTTGAGACGGTAAAGTTTATTGGACTGAAAAACTACATTCTGGCTTTTCACGATGAAGACTTCTATAAATCGCTTTATAACACTTTCAATTATGCCCTCTACAGTGTGCCATCAACGATAATTATTGCACTGGTAATTGCCATATTGCTCAACCAGCGGATAAAATTTCGTTCATTTTTCCGCACCATCTATTTCTTGCCATTTGTAACAACGTGGGTAGCTATCTCGATTGTATGGGGATATTTTTATCATCGGGAATATGGACTGGCAAATCATATACTCCTAAACTGGCTACATCTCGGACGACTGGAATGGCTGGCAGAACCAAGAGGGATATTCCAGATGATTTTAGACCTGCTTTTTAATAAGTTGGGGTTTAATTATTCTCCCAGGCTTTCGCACCCTTTACTTGCGGGTCCCAGTCTGTCTATGGTCTCCATATTGATTACTTCAGTGTGGCGTGACATTGGGTTCTTTATGGTAATCTTTCTCGCGGGACTTCAGAACATTGATAAAACATTCTACGAGGCAGCTGAGATTGATGGTGCAAGCGGATGGCAAAAATTTCGGTATATTACGTTTCCGCTGCTCTCGCCAGTCACGTTTTTTCTCCTGATTATTTCAATGATTGGTGCATTTAAAGTGTTTGTCCCGATGTTTATTATGACGCCAAATGGGGGGCCGGATAACACCACTATGACAATGGTATTTTATCTTTATGAAAAAGGCTTTACCGGGCTCTGGCGACTTGGATATGCCGCCGCTATTGCTTATCTGCTCTTTGCAATTATTCTGGCATTGACTCTTATTCAAAACGCTATTATGGGAAGACGGGTTCATTATGAGACATATTAGTCTCGGGGAATAGTGTTCTTTTTAATTTGACACTTTAAGGATGAACAGGAATTGAAATGCAAAAGTTGATTATACCTACTTATCTCGCAATAATGGTCGGGCTAATTATCTACGCCTGGTCACGCAATAGACCTCATATTGCGAAAAATGTTATAATCTATAATGTACTGGTCATAGGCGGGTTCTTTATGGTACTGCCTTTTTACTGGATGATAATCACTTCATTTAAGGGATACGATGAAGCCCTTGCGTTTCCCCCGGTCTGGTTTCCGTCAAAGTTTCATTTTGAAAATTTTAAGTTAGCCTGGCTGTGGCCAAGTGGCACGTTATATGGGGAACCACCCAGACCCCTCACATTTGGACGCTACTTCTACGTGAGTATAGTCACCGGCGTCTTCTCTACTGGTGGTACTTTAATTACCTCAGCGCTGGCTGCCTATGCGTTCGCAAAAATGCGGTTTATTGGGCGAGGGCTTTTCTTTTATCTTGTGCTGGCAACTATGATGGTTCCCGGTCAGGTGCTTTTGATTCCAAACTTCGTTATCCTGCAGTATCTGCACTGGCTGGACACATTTAAGGCACTTATTGTTCCCTGGCTGGCGTCGGTGTTTTGCATTTTTCTGATGCGGCAGTTCTTCATTACCATTCCTGATGACCTCTGGGATGCCGCTCAGATTGACGGCGCTGGTAGATTTCGGTTTCTGTGGATGGTCATCATACCACTCTCCAAACCGGTGATGATTACCAGTGGAATATTTACTTTCCTGATGTCGTGGAACTCGCTACTCTGGCCACTGATTGTTACCAATCGCCCGGAGATGCGAACCCTGATGGTTGGATTACAGAACT
>JAGHBZ010000347.1 GCA_021160705.1 Candidatus Sumerlaeota bacterium | reverse complement strand
GCCTGATTTCCCCAGATGGTATTGTTCTGGATTACATTATTGATGCAATAGTAGAGTCCACCACCATAATTAGCGGAGTTTCGCCAGATAATATTGTTCTGAATTGTGCCAGTGCAACTGTAGAGTCCACCACCATAATCATTAGCCGAGTTATGTTGAATATTATTGTTCTGGATTGTGCCGGTGCAATAGAAGAGTCCTCCACCATAATCAGCCGAGTTATGCAGAATGAGATTATTCTGAATTGTGCCATTACAATAATAAAGACCACCACCCTCAGAACCAGCCGAGTTGTTGCTAATGGTATTGTTTTGAATTGTGCCATCGCAACTGTGGAGTCCACCGCCATAATCATTAGCGAAGTTATAAGAGATGATATTGTTCTCAATCGGGCTATTGCAATTATAGATAGCACCACCTTTGGAGCCAGCGGAGTTGCCGACAATGGTATTATTCTGAATCACATTCCCGGAGCTGCAGATACCTCCCCCATAATCAGCCGAGTTATTCTGAATGAGATTATGCTGAATCGTACCAAAGCAATTGTATAAACCACCACCGCCATGCCAGGCTGAATTATCACAGATGGTATTGTTCTTAATAATGCCACCACACCAGCTTAGGGCGCCCCCATACACACATAAGTTGCCGCGGATAATATTGTTCTGAATCGTACCGTCACAGGAGTCTATACCACCTCCATGCCCCCAGGGGAATGAAGTATAAGTGGTGTTGGTCGTGATAACGTTGTTCTCAATGGTAGCCAGTGTAAAATAACCCAATACCCCTCCTCCATTATAGCCTTTTCCATTGGTTATTGTAAATCCGGAAAGGACGCAGGTGGTAAGCTCCGAGCCAGCAAACGTAACGACAGGACCAGCCTGATTGCCATCAATGATTGTAGTGGCGACTATGGCTGGGTTTGTGGGAGCAATGGAGCGTAAGACGATGTTTTTGCCTTTGAAGTCAATATTCTCCACATAAGTGCCCGGGGAGACAATGATTTCATCACCATCACTCGCAGCATCTATTGCGGACTGGATAGTAGAATAATCTCCCGGAACAGTAATCACTGTGGCACAGGATGGCGTAAAGAAAAACGAAATGCAACAAATAAGTAATACCACAAAAAACTCAATGTGCTCAGAAAGAAACGATAAGGACTCATTCCTCACTAAACAAGTCTTCATCTTCTTCTCCTGATATTTAAATTTTTGTCTTTTATTTATTGTGAACTTAATAAGGTATATAGGGGAAATCTTTTACAGGGCAAACACTGATGTCAATCTCTATTCCCTGTTTTTTTTAATCTTCCCGGTGCATTGGATAGTCTTCTATCCGTGGTAGGGTGTGATTCCGCAAGTGTTTAGTAAAAAATGGTTCTTCTTGAGTTTATTCTGAATAGAATAATATTTCTCATTTGAGAATGTATTACCGGAGTATTTATTTCAACTGTTAGCTCTGAAGGGGTTTTTATTTTTCCGCAGGCGGAACTTAATCACAGCAAATATACCAGCAAGCAATATACGCCAGTTAAAGGTTGGAGTGCCTGCGCGGCGTTCTTCAAAGAGTATTGGCACTTCTTTTATCTTCATACCTCTGCGATGACAGGCAATTAATATCTCCTGAACGATAGCTGGACCTTTTGAAGTCATTTTATCAAGGTTAATGCGTTCAAGGGCTTCACGGCGAAATACACGAAACCCACTGGTACAGTCTTTAACGGGCAGACCCAGAAGCAGGCGGATATATAGATTTGCCAGCAGAGTGGTTAATCGGCGGAAAACCGAACGACCTCGCTCGCTACCGCCCTTTATTAGTCGTGAGCCAATCACCACGTCTGCCTCCTTAGTGGCTTCTATCAATGAAGGGATAAATCTGGGATGATGTGAATAATCAGCGTCCATCTCAATAATCAGGTCAGCGTTGTGCTGGAGTGCTAATTTAAATCCAGCAATCCCGGCAGTGCCTCTGCCACGTTCACCACAACGCCGGAGCAGATGTACGCGGCCGGGGTATTTTTTTTGTTTCTGCTCAACAATTCGCCACGTCCCGTCTGGCGAGTCATCGTCCACCACGACCACTTCCATCTCTGGTGCTATTGCCAGCAGGTCGTCTATGAGCGAACCAATATTCTCGGCTTCATTATATGTGGGGAGCATTGCGATAATCTTCATTCGCTTATTATTCGCTCATTAGAGAATTGAACATTTTAACATAACAGTACTGGGACTGGAGATTGAACCTTTTAAACCCTCTGAACAACAAGGAGTACTTTTTATCTAATAATAAGTATTCAACACAATATCTGAATCCTCTCCTTGACGTCAACACCGCTTTTTTACATTAATACTCTATATCACTTTTGAATTTCAGTTCGTAAATAAAGGAGAGAAAATTATGAGGATTGGAGTCATTATGGCAGGCGGGGCAGGTGAACGATTCTGGCCTTATAGCCGACGCCATCACCCCAAACAATTTCTGTGTTTTTCAGGTGACAAATCTTTGCTAACGGAAACGGTGGAGCGTATCAGTCCTCTTATACCTCCGGAGAGGGTGTTCATTGTGGCTGGGTCGCATTTGAAGGATGCCATTACGAAGGTGGTACCCGCATTACCCAAAGAAAATATTCTTATTGAGCCAATGCCACGCAACACCGCACCCTGTCTGGCATTGGCTGTGGCTGTGACTTCCCGCCTGTTCCAGGACCCCACTATGGCGGTTCTTACAGCTGACCATTATATTGATAAAACTGATGCATTTCTTAACAATATAGACACAGCACTCCGATTTGCTGAAGAAAACACAGCACTCGTAACTATCGGTATACCCGCAGAGCGTCCGGACACCGGGTTCGGCTACATAGAGGCTGGCGACGTGGTTGCACGCACTGAACGCGGTATTATTCGCACTGTGAGGAAATTCCACGAAAAACCTGATAAGAAAACCGCTGAAGAGTATCTTAAGCAGGGGAATTTTTTCTGGAACAGTGGGATGTTCTTCTGGAGAAACAGCACCTTCTATGAAGCAGTTCGTCAAAAGGCACCTGAGCTGGCTGACGCCGTAGAAAAAATTAAATCTGCCTGGGGTACTCCGCAACAGCAAGAGGTTTTGCACAGCGTATTTGAGTCTCTGCCAGCCACTTCTATTGATTATGCACTGATGGAGAAAGCCGATAATGTGTTTATGGTGGAGGCTCAGTTTGTCTGGGATGATGTGGGGACCTGGCATTCCCTTGAGCGTATCCTTGAACAGCAACCGGACGGCAACGTCGTCGTTGGCAACTGCCTGCTTCAGGATACCTCCAATACCATCATCTTCAATAAACCAGTCCACTACCATCCTGATAGAGAATTCATTATTGCGACAATCGGGATAAGAGACCTGGTGATTGTAAACACTGGCGACGGACTGCTCATTTGCCCGAAGGATAGATGTCAGGAGGTACGTAAAATCGTGGAATCTTTACGGGAAAAAGGACTGGAGCAGTATCTATAAGCCCACTCTGAAAAAACCAGGCAGGCAAAAAAAACATTTTTATGCTGTGTGCGTTTCAATTTGAACTGACAGATAAATGCAAATATACACAACGTAAATCTCATCGCTTATGAGGAGAGTCTCATTAGTGCCTCCTGAAAAGAATGCAGAACTATTTCAGCCTAAAGCAAAATATCCCAAACTCAAAGTGGAGCAACTATGAAATTAAGTCGAGAGCTTGGGCTTTTTTCTGTCACAATGATAGGCGTGGGGGCGATGATAGGGGCGGGGATATTTGTTCTTACCGGGATTGCCGCAGGTGTATCCGGTCCAGCACTTCTGATTGCGTTTCTTCTCAACGGTATAGTTGCATTTTTCACTGCTTCTGCCTATGCGGAGTTAGGTAGTTCTATTCCTGAAGCTGGAGGAGGTTATCTCTGGGTAAAGGAGACACTTCCGCAACCTTCAGGGTTTCTCTCGGGCTGGATGTCGTGGATGGCTCATTCAGTTGCCTGTTCTCTGTATGCAGTTGGGTTTGGAGCATATTTTGGAGAGGTTCTTCTTGAGTTCAATCTTCACCCCTTATTCCAGCCCATCTTATTGAAAAAAGCGCTTGCGGTTGTAGTGGTCATCATCTTTTCGTACATTAATTACAAAGGCGCAAAGGAGACCGGAAAAGCAGGTAGTATTATTACTGTGTTAAAGATTCTCATTCTTTTATTATTCATATTTCTTGGTTCAAAGATTATTTTCTTTAAAGAGCCGTTTAGATTCGAGCATTTCTCTCCATTTTTCTCAAAAGGAGTTCTTGGAATACTGACTGCGATGGGGCTTACCTACATTGCCTTTGAAGGATATGAGATAATTGCCCAGAGTGGCGAGGAGATAAAGCAACCTCAAAAAAATATACCAAAAGCTATATTTCTTTCTCTTTTAATTGTTGTGCCAATTTACATCCTGGTTGGCTTTGTTGCGCTTGGTATGGTGAACCCTGGTACTATGCCAGCCTGGGATTTTCTTGCTGAGAAAAAGGAAGTTGCCATTGTTGAATCTGCAAGAGGAATAAGTAGTTGGGGTAGTGCTATCATTCTTATTGGTGGGTTGCTATCCACGATTTCTGCACTTAATGCCACTATCTACAGTTCCTCCCGGGTCGGCTTTGCGATGGGACGCGATTATAACCTTCCAGAGGTCTTCTCCCGTGTGCATAAAAAATTCAGAACACCCAGCGGTTCTATTTTTGTATCTTCATCTTTGATTATACTTATGCTCCTTTTACTTCCCATTGAAGATATTGCCTCCAGTGCTGATGTGATGTTTTTATTTCTGTTTATCTTTGTCAACATAGCACTGATTCATATAAGAAGCCGAACGCCAAAGCGCCTGAAGGGATATAAGTCACCGCTTTTCCCATTATTTCCTGTTATGGGGATTCTCACTCAGAGTGTACTTGTGCTTGTGATGTTTGCGTATAGTCCCAGGTCGTTCTTTATCACATTGCTCTGGATAGGTATGGGACTCTCCATTTATTACGGGTACTCTAAATTAAAAGAAAAAGCAGAGGTGGGTCCAAAAGTACTACTGGAAGAAAAAGAACTTGCACAGAAGGCATACAAGATAGTGGTAGGCATTGAGGAAGAAAAAGAGGTCTTGCCATTAATGAACCTGGCTATCCCAATCGCAAAAGCCAAAGACGCAGAAATCTTTGTTACTAATGTTATTTCACTCCCACCGCAGACGCCTCTAAATGTAGGTAGGGACTTTATAGATGAGATTAAGGGGTTTTTAGGAACTGCGGATGAGATTGGGCAGAAAAACAATGTCCCGGTGAGCTTCAATATAAGGGTTTCTCATAAAATCTACCAGGGACTCCTTGACAGCGTGCTTGAGAACAAAGGGGATTTATTATTGCTGGGAAGTGGTGAGATAAAACCCGGGGTAAACTCGCCGGGCGTGTGCTTGACCCGGTGCTTCAGGAGGTACCCTGCGATATCGGAATTATGAAGGTTAGTGATACGGGTAGAATTAAAAAGATTATCCTGCCAACCGCTGGTGGACCCAATGCCAGACTTGCTTTTGAATGGGCATCCTGCATCGTTAAGCAGAATAAAGGACAGTTGGTGCTTCTTTATATTATCAGGACTGAGATAGAAAGGAAGACCGCTGAACATCAATTAAGCGAAACTAAGAAAGGTGTCCAGTATGAACCTGAACGAGTAAAGGATAAAATCGTGCTTGGAAAAAATATCGTGAAGACAATTATTAAAGAAAGTGAAGGATTTGACCTCATAGTGATTGGCGCAAGCAGAGAGAGTCTATGGAAGAGAATCCGATTTGGAACTATTCCGGAGAAAATACTTCGTTCCTCTGATGTTCCCGTGCTTGTGGTAAAGAAATATGAAGGCGTAATCTTATCCTGGCTGAGACGGTTTATTGCCGGATAGTTGCCTCAATTTCATCCTGACACAATGCAGGAATGTTTAGGGTTGCAGACCCTCACTATCCCGCTGACTACGATATATGTCGCCACGACTGACCGTGCCATTTGACGGGTCATACGTAACTTCGTTAGGATAATTTGACGGACCGCCTTTGGGACCCGAGCGTCCATCCGGACCGAAGCTATCCAGCCGCCACATTCCAATTGCTTTTTTATACTCTGGTTTGAGGATTTGATAATAATAAAGTGCATTTCCATAGTTCGCTGTAACGTAGCCATACCGGTTATAACGCCCACCATACATTCCTTTAAGCCTGACAGAAAATGGGTCAAAGAAACTGCTCACGCTGGATATATACGCTACTGGAGTGGAGAGTTCATTTGGAACATTTGTAGCATACATTGAAGGTCGAGGGAATGGCCACGGATAATGGTTATGGTCAACAAAATACGACTCAAGTGCAGTTGCCAGGTTTCGCATATCCGCCTCCGCACGGGAGACCTTGCTTCGTGTCTGTGCCTCAAGAAAATTTGGTACGGCTATCGCCGCCAGGATCGCTATAATTGCCACCACGATTAATAATTCAATCAAGGTAAATCCTCTCTTTCTCATTTCTCACTCCTTTACTTTACTTACCTCTGGCTGAAACCAATAATCTATTTGATGAAAAACACATAAGCATATTATTTTATATTGCTCTTGTCTGTCAAAGAAAATGTCCTTGAAAAATCTCATTTACAGAGAGGCTTTGAGAAATTAGAGTGAAATCTCATTGTATTCATTATAATCATTATAATACTTTTATTCTGATGGGGTTATGTTCTTAAGACAAGAACAATATGTTTGTGTTCAAAGTCCACATTTATATGTCTTGTGTGGGTAGTAAAAACGAATGAAACTCCTGTTAATAAATTATGAATACCCACCCATAGGTGGTGGTGCAGGTAATGCAACATTCCACATTGCTCAAGAATTAAGTCGGTTGCATCATAAGGTTATGGTCGTAACGTCGAGATTTAATAACCTACCAAAGAAAGAACAACAGAATGGAGTGATTATAAACCGAATCCCTGTGATTCGCCGAAGAGCTGAGAGTTGTTCTATTGCTGAAATGGTAGCCTTTATATTTAGCGGGCTACTCTTCACACCATTAATTGCAAGGAGATTTCAGCCTGATGCAGTCATAGTGTTTTTCACAATTCCTTCAGGCCCAATTGCGTTATTGCTTAACTTCATCCAAAGAATTCCTTACATTGTTTCCTTACGTGGAGGAGACGTACCAGGTTTTATGAAGCAAGAGCTCTCATTCTATCATTGGGTTACAAAACCCCTCATCCGTCTTATCTGGCGTCGTGCTATTGCTGTTGTTGCTAATAGTCAGGGACTACAAGAGTTAGCCAGAAAAACATACACACATAAGGATATCCTTATTATCCCTAATGGAGTTGATGTTAATCTTTTCACCAGAGAAGAAAAGAGAGTCTCTTCACATCCGAAGGTATTATTTGTGGGGAGATTGACCTCTCAGAAGGGTGTTGATGTGTTACTGAAAGCTGTCTCAGAAATAACTAATCAACTACCTGAATTACAGTTCACGGTTGACATTATCGGCGACGGACCGCAACGCCCACTATTAGAAACAATGGCAAAAGAACTGAGACTTTCCGAAATTGTTCGATTTTTTGGATGGCAAAAGAAATCGTTAGTTATCCACGCATACAAAAGTGCTGATATATTCGTTTTACCGTCCAGAGACGAAGGGATGCCCAATGTTTTAATGGAAGCAATGGCTGCAGGGTTGCCAGTGGTTGCCACACGAGTCGCTGGGAATGCTGAATTAATAGAACAGGGTTGGAATGGTTATCTGGTTGGGGTAGAAGACCACAATGAACTGGCTATTGCTTTAAAACAATTATTGTTAAATCCACAACTCCGAGACCGACTCGGACAAAACGGTCAGAAGAAAATAAAAAAGTTTACCTGGCGTTCAGTTGCCGAACAATATCTCAATATAATCAGAAAGAAGGTTCAGAAATAACTATATGTGTGGTATTTGTGGCTACATCAGTAAGAATGAGAAGATAAGAGAACAGGATACAATCAGGCGGATGTGTGGGACACTTCTCCATCGCGGTCCGGATGAGGAAGGTGTCTGGGTGAAAGATAATGTTGCTCTCGGAATGCGTCGCCTGAAAATTATTGACCTTGAGTCAGGTTCTCAGCCTATATTCAATGAAGACCGTTCAGTGACGGTCGTATTTAATGGCGAGATTTATAACTTCCCGGAGTTACGTGCTCAGCTTGAGAAAGCGGGTCATCGGTTTTATACCCAAAGCGACACAGAGGTCATCGTTCATTCGTATGAAGAATGGGGCGAGCAATGTGTTGAACACTTTAATGGTATGTTTGCCATTGCGCTCTGGGATGACCGCAACAAGATTCTGCTCTTGGCGCGTGACCGTCTGGGCAAAAAACCTCTTTATTACTATCACCAGCCTGAGAGGATTTTTGTGTTTGGCTCTGAGATTAAAGCCATACTTGCAAGTGCCCTTCTTAGAAACATTCAGCCTGATTACGTCTCCATTCATCATTATCTTTCACTCCAATATGTGCCAGACCCTATGAGTGGCTTTGCCGGGATAAAGAAGTTACCACCAGCTTCCTGTTTACTCTGGCGTGATGGTGAAATCAAGACCTGGCGGTACTGGGAACTTAGCTATATCCCTAAGACCACCAATAGCGAGGAAGAACTTTCAGAGGAGATAAAACTGCGTCTCACGGAATCTGTCAGAAAACGTTTGATTAGTGATGTGCCACTCGGAGTGTTTCTAAGCGGTGGAATAGACTCCTCAATAATAACTGCATTAATGGCACAACTTTCTGATACCCCGGTAAAAACTTTTTCCATTGGATTTAGCGAGGAGGAATTCAGCGAGTTGCCTCACGCACGTGCAGTCGCTAACAAATATAATACTGAACATCACGAGTTCATTGTCCGTTACAAAGAGACTGAACTCCTACCAAAACTCATACAATATTTTGATGAACCGTTTGCTGACAGCTCCGCACTACCTACTTATCGCGTCTCCGAAATGACCAGACAATATGTAACTGTAGCACTGAATGGCGATGGTGGCGATGAGACCTTTGCCGGATACCAGCGCTATCGCCTGGACCGGTTAATTCGTTATTATCTATTGCTTCCGAAATTTCTGAGGAGGAATTTTATAGAGAAACTCTTTGAACTTCTGCCAGAGCCGACTAATATTCCGATTGAAAAAAATTGGATTGCCGGTCTTAAACGCCTTAAACAGGTCGCAAGCATCTCTGAGAAAGCAAGTATTCTGCGTTGGGGCTCGTATTTCAGCGACGAAATGAAACGCGACCTCTATACCAGCGATTTTCTCAACCTTATCACTGATATTTATACTGAAGATGTGCTGGTTGAGTGGTTTGACAGGGCAAAGGCAAATTCCTTATTAGACAAAACGCTTTTTGTTGATATTAATACCTACCTGCCCGGCGACCTTCTGGTCAAAGCTGACAGGATGACAATGGCAAATTCCCTTGAGGGGCGTTCGCCATTTCTTGACTACGAATGGGTGGAGTTTGTCGCCCGATTACCTGAACAATTCAAGCTTCACGGCTCGGTTCATAAGTATTTGTTGAAAAAGACCTTTGGGGATTTACTCCCGCCTATGGTGAGAAAAAGACGAAAACTCGGGTTTGGTATCCCTGTAGGGGAATGGTTTCGCACAAGCCTCAAAGATATGGCGTTTGATATATTACTTTCACCTACCTGTATTAACCGAGGGATGTTCAAAAAACAAAAAATTGAGGAGATTTTGCAAGAACACCTCAAACGAAAAACTGACCACGGGAAACGTATATGGACTCTAATTATGCTGGAGCTCTGGTTTCAACACTACATTGACCATAAGACGTAGAAGAGTAATGACCGTCTTTTATCCTGTGTATTGAAACACTGCTTGGCAAGATTTTGCCATTCCCACTAAATGCCATCGTGATACTACTGCGATTTGCTTCCGTGTATCAAATAAACTACTCGTCCCCGGTAAATAGTTATCCTTCTCCTAAAAGAATATCTTAAAGAATACTCTTAGGATGATGTACAGCACAGTCAGGATTATAGGGAGTAAATAAATTGAACTACGAATACTCAGCTCGTAATGAACTCTCAATGCATTGTAGATGAGAAGTAGAGATAGAATGCCTCCGAACCACTCAATAAAAAAAGCAATTTCACTGGCTGCAAACGAGAATATAAATCCGAGTATCACCGCTATAATAAGAGGTATGAACGAGATGCTCATTATGTTGAGCCCTTCGGTGTAGGAAGCGCTTTTGCCTGCAAGATAACGAACACACACAAATACACTCAGCGCACCAGCGAAGTAGTAAACTATGCCCCCAAGAAAGAAGGCTAATCCTGTCTTTGTCGGAAACAGAAAATACACTAAGGGAACCGTCCTTTTCCAGAAGATGGTGCTGAGGAAAATATAGAGCGCTGCTACAATAAACGTAAATGCCAGGTCTTTGGTCTTACATAACGGGCTCAGCCTGTTATCTGCGTCAAACAAAAGTGCAACTGCATCATTAAACACACTCCGGGAAACCTTTTTTGCTCGCTCCAGTTGTTCCGGAGTAATTAAAGGTATTTGCTCTGAGGGTTGTTCCTCTGAGGGTTTAACCTCCTCTTTTTCCGGCTCATTACCAACCATTAGAATTCTCCTTTCTACGACTCAATTTTAAAAACAAACGTATCATATAACCCAACAAAGCTTAAGTCAACTTTTTATTTCATCATCTACTCTTTTGCAAAGATGGACTCTGTGGGTAAAACGATTATTTAGCAATGAGGTGGTGTTCTTTGCCATAAAAAGCCCCTCAGTTCTCTGCCACAGAACCTTGCTAAGGAGCTCTAAAAATCAAAAAGGTGTGTCCGTTAGGTCCGTTTAGTCCGTTATATCCGTTATGTC
>JAGHBZ010000241.1 GCA_021160705.1 Candidatus Sumerlaeota bacterium | reverse complement strand
TGCTAATTTTCACTAGGCATTGAGACTTATATTTGTGAGAAAAAAGCCATTTTTTTATTGACAGGGGAGATTTCTAACATCATAGTTCCCCCAATCAGCTGAAATAAATTTATATACAAATAGGTTTTTCTATTTTGCAAAATATTAACTATCATTAAGAAAGGAGAGCAAAATGAGAGTACAAAGGCTTACATTATCGAGAAGAGGTATTTTTCTTCTCCTGGGAATGGTTTTACTGTATATGTGGATTTCAGGTGATACGAAGAATGTAAACACTTCTGGAGTTAACTATGACCCGAATTACCACCAGACCAAGCCACACGCACCCACTCCAGCAATTCCTGAAATAGACCTCTCACAAAAAAGCGATGTAGATAAGTATGCGAATAATGAAGATGGCGAGCGTGTAGTGAGCGAACCGCAGGAATCACCACGAGTTCGTCTGGTTGCTTATGAGTTCGACCCGCTATCTCCCGTGGGAGAACCCGTTTTGCCAAAGGAACTATCACGTGCCGCATATCCGCAGGATGAGGAGGGATATTATCTGGTGCAGTTCAAAGGTCCAATTCAATCGCTCTGGAGGCAGGCGATGGAGGCTGAAGGCGTGAAAGTATTTGATTACATCCCCGACTACACTTTTGTTGTAAAAATGGACGGCAGGACAAAAGATAAGGTAGCAGGCTGGATTCCAGTGAGGTGGATAGGGGTGTTGCAACCCGGATACCTCGTGGAGCCAGACCTGCTTGCATTGTCGCAACTGGCACGGGCAACGGCAAAGAATCCCGGCGTAAAAAGTGGTGGTAAAGCTGAATCCATTACACGTGAAGACCTGCCGAAGAGTGTTGATATCTACGTGATACTATTTAATGGAGAAGACATCAAAGGTATTTCTGAGACAATTAAACAACTCGGTGGTGAGATAACTGAGGTCTCAGATGGCAAATGGAGAGAAAAACTTGCGGTCACTATTAATCCTGAAGCAGTAGTAGATATTGCGAACATCACAGGGGTCAGATGGATAGAGTTTGCCCCGGTCTGGGAACTACATAATAACGTTGCGGCGGGCGATTCCATTTGTGATGTCAAAGATGTCTGGGATAATCACGGACTGAGAGGCGTGGGACAGGTGGTCGGTGTATGTGATACCGGGCTTGACCAGGGTTCAGCGTTGCCAGCCAGTCTCCACGACGATTTTGAGGACGGTTCCGGAGGTTCTCGTGTTGTTGCTATTTACGACCTGGTAGGTGATGGTGCCAGCGACGTTAATAGTGGTCATGGAACACACGTTGCAGGCTCTGTGCTTGGTAATGGTTACCGTTCTGGCTCAACCCCTTCTACTCATTCTTATCCGAGTACTTGTTTTGCTGGTATGGCGCCTGAAGCAGAGTTAGTGTTTCAAGCGGTAGAAAATAATTCCACAGGAAAGCTCACAGGAATTCCTGCAAATTTAAATACGCTATTTAACCAGGCACGGAGTGCTGGTGCACAGATTCATACCAACAGCTGGGGTTCTTCCAGGGGCGGATTTTATCGTTCTTCTGAGGAGGAAGTAGACCAGAACGTATGGGACCACAAAGACTTCGCGATTCTGTTCTCCGCTGGTAATGACTCTCAAGACCTAAATCCGGGAGATGGAGTGATTGACACGGGTAGTTTAGGTTCACCAGCTGCCGCCAAGAATTGTATTACCGTTGGTGCCTCCGAAAATAATCGACCCTCTGGTGCCGGGTATGATTTTCCCTGGGGCACAGGTTCGTGGGCTTCTTATTTTCCCAATGACCCGATTTTTAGCGACCACGTGTCTGATGACCCGGATGGTATGGCGGCGTTTAGCAGTCGGGGACCCTGTCTTGACGGCAGATATAAACCAGATGTGGTAGCACCCGGGACAAATATCATTTCTACTCGCTCATCTATGGCATCAGGTACCTTATGGGGTGTTTACAATACATACTATGTGTACAGTGGGGGTACAAGTATGGCAACGCCACTTGTTGCCGGGATGGCTGCACTCGTCAGAGAGTTCTTTGTTGATGGTAAATCTGAATGGAATATAGGTACCCCCAGTGCTGCGCTCATTAAGGCGATGTTGATTAATGGGGCTTATGATATGACCCCGGGTCAGTATGGGACAGGGAGTTATCGTGAGATTCCTGCCACCAGACCAAATAATGTTGAAGGCTGGGGCAGAGTTGACCTTGAGGATACGCTTTTCCCGGCAAGCCCACGAAAACAGTTCATAAGAGACATCTCACCCGGACTGAGTACTGGCGACGAACACATTTATCACATTAACGTCGTTGATAATTCTGTGCCATTAAACGTGACACTGGTCTGGTCTGATTATCCCGGAAGCTCACTGGCAGGGGGCGGTCTGGTAAACGACCTTGACCTCACTCTGGTGGAACAGTTTGGGACCACTCATTATCCCAATAATGCCAGTCAGCGTGGGGCTACCAGCCTGTTATACTATGATGATGTGGGTTACGAAGAATCCTGGCGGTGGAATGCGTCAGGATATAGTTTTGCTGTTAAGTTTACTCCTTCTTCTTATCCGTATACTTTGGAGAAAGTGCGATTCGGGATGAGCCGTGGTTCAGTTAATAGAAGTGTCGGAGTTTATGTACGCGATGATGATGGCTCTGGCGGTTTACCTGGAACCACGCTGTTCAGCACCACGGTGAATATTGGGAAAAATATGTATTATAATGTGTCTGTGTCGGGAGTTACTATTAATAGTGGGAGTTTTTACGTTGAAGTGAGATACACCAGCTCCACAAATAATCCATACCTGTGGCTTGACACTTCATCTCCCTCAGGATGGAGTTATGCGTATGATGGTAGCTGGCATCTTCTCCCCTATGGTAGTATCTCTAATGGTGACTGGGCAATTCAGTGTGTGAGTAAATCCGCTGATTATATTGGCTCTGCGGATAGAGTGAACAATGTGCTGGGGATTGATTTATCTACGCCTAACACCGGCGGGTATACCATCCATATTAAAGGTTATAATGTCCCCTATGGACCGCAGCCTTATGCACTCGTGGTGACCGGTGGTATTGAAGTGGTACAACCTCCCTGCTCTATTCTGGTATATACGGATGATGGCGAAACAGGATATGGCAACACTTATGTTCAGCAAGCACTTGCTAATCTTGGACTGTCAGACCAGGCAGTGGTCTATTACCGCGACCCAGTCGGGTTTAACAATGCAATCTCAAGCAAGGACTGGGATTTGATACTGGTTGATGACTCTCTTGGTATTACTGGAGCCGATTATTACCCTGCACTGGGCACCTATTTCGCCAATGGCGGAAATGTGGTTGTCTCCACCTGGGATGCTGACCAGTCTAGCCGTAATATGTCTACTTTATTATCGGAATTCGGCATAACAGGTGCGATTAGTTTTACCACCCCAAGAGGAGTCTATAAAGTGCTAAGTCATCATCCTGTGTTCAACTCGCCCAATGTTGTTCCTGATATAACCACGCTTGATGATGAAGTCTTTGATGATGGCGACGAACTTACTGTAAATACTGGTATCAGCACCGTGTTAGGAGAATTCGACTCTTCTGGTTCAGGAATTAACGCTATGGTGGTGAAAAACGATGGCAGAGGGATATTTAACGGCTGGCTTCTGGCAGAGGCGGATTCCGACCAGGATGCCGATGGCAAACTCGACGCAGTGGAACTCTGGGAGAACGAGATTATGTATGTTCTGCGGAAAGCCAATCCCACGGTTCAGCGTGTCCTGTGGGATGAGTCACACGATACCGATGGATGGTTACTCTCCACACAATTCGCCGAAGCTGCTGCTTATTTACGTGAGCGGGGTTATCTCATAACTAATTTAACTGGCTCGCCAGGCGCAATTACTCCGGAAGCCCTGGATGGGATTGACATTCTTGTTCTGCCTGATTGCGAATTAGCTTTTACCTCCTCTGAGATTACTACCATTCAGAACTTTATCAGTAATGGTGGTGCATTGCTTGCTATTGGAGAAAACCCCGCCGCCTTTAACTATGCCTCCTATAATACTCTGCTTGCTCCATACGGGATTCAATTTCATAGCTCTAACTCTACTAATGCAGATGGCACATCGTTCATATCCACTCCTGTGACTGCTGGTATTAGTCTCGTAGAGCTGTCAGCTTGTGGCGACCTTGAAGTCAGCTCTCCTGGAGAGGTCGTTGGCTACACAAGTGACGGCTATGAATTCCTTGCCCAATATGAAGGCGTGGGCGGTGATGGTAATATTGTGGTTATCGCCGATACTCACCCATTTACTACTTATGGGTTACCCTCAGGCTCTTCGGGTACTGCTGATGATAAGACCTTGCTTATTAACATCTTTCGGTTTCTCTGCATCGGTCCTGTCCATTGCCAGCCTGATGTGGCTATTGTAGCCGCCGACTTCACCAGCTACGCTAATGATGTGAAAAGTAAACTTGAAGGGACAGGCTACTTCAACTCAGTAACAATCATTGATGCTCGGAGTGGCACACCCTCAGTTTCCACTCTATTGAACTATGATGCCGTGCTGGTGTATAGCAATTACCAATTTGATGACCCTACTGCTTTAGGTGATAATCTCGCTGATTACGTGGATAAGTGGGGTGGTGTGGTGGTATCTACTTTTGCCTTCAGTCCCCCATCAACGTATGGGATTGGTGGAAGATTTAATCCGGATTACTTTGCCATTTCCCCTAACATTAGCCAAATTCAAGGCACTGCTCAAAAACTGGGGATGGTCTATGACCCATCACACCAGGTTATAAGAGGTGTTGGCAACTTTTATGGTGGTGCAAGCAGTTTTCGTCATAATGCAACTTCACTTACAACCGGCGCAAATCGGATTGCTGATTGGGATTCAGGTGAAATCCTGGTAGCAACTAAACTTATTGGTCCCGGAGGCAAACGTAGAGTTGACCTCAATTTCTTCCCCCCATCCTCAGATGTCCGGGGAGATTTATGGTCAAGCACCTCTCAGGCAGACGATTTATTAACCAGAGCCCTGCTATGGGTTGGTTGCCAGGAATGTTCACTGACCTGTCCACCTGGTGCTTCTCTTGAGGGTGAAGCCTGTGGCGCTGATACTAATGGCGGGTGTAATATGGTAACTCCAGCGTTTACTACCATTAATTGTGGCGATGTCTTCTGTGGTCTGGTCTGGGCAGATAGCGGAACACGTGATACTGACTGGTATTGGCTTGAGCTCACCCAGCCAACAACTGTGACGCTTACTGTGATTGCCGAAGTACCTATTTTTGCAGGGTTCGTTGCAACCAGCCCACCAGGGTCTGGCGATTGTGCTGATTCCCTTGGATATTTAGACCCTTATGCGTTTGCTGACCCCTGTGAGGAAGTTTCTGTAACTGCCGGTCTTGGAGCTGGAATTTATTGGCCCTTCGTGGCAACACAAGACTTTTCTGGCTACCCCTGCCCCGGTCCCCATAATTATGTGTTATCAATAGAGTGCATGGGAACGCCTACACCTACACCAACGCCGACTCCAACGCCATCACCGACTCCGACAGCAACACCAACACTGACGCCAACACCAACGCCAAGTCCAACGCCTACTCCCACAGAAACCCCCACACCTACACCTACTGTCACCCCAACACCAACCACTACCCCCACTCCGACACCTACTATAACACCTTCGCCTACCCCAACACCACTTGTTCACTACACCTTTGAGACATCAGAAGAAGGCTGGACATTTCATGGTCCTGTACCGCCGTTTGATACACCGACCTCTATGTACGGGAGCGGGCATTTAGGCATCAACGCATCAGGCTCATCTAATGCCTTCTCATACTGGGAGAGTCCGGACGCGACAGTTGAAGACGGCAAGTTGTATCGCTCAACCTGGACGATGGGTTCCAGCGTGACTAATCCTGACTCTGCTGTGCAATTTCGTCTGCGGATAAATCAGAAGGGTGCGTGGTCCTCCTGGGAACGAGTCGTCAACAGCAATAACGGACAGGCACCTTCAGCAGGAAATGACAGAGATTATCTTGTCTTTTTCGACCCGCGTGTTACTGGCTCATCAGATAACCTTGTGGTCTTCAATTTCGACATAATGAGTTTTGATGCTGGTGATGATACCAGCTCCTGGCTATATCTTGAGGAGCTTAAAGTGGATGAGGTAGGATATGTGAGCAATACAACAATAGTGAGTTATGATTTCCCATCAGACACTCAGGGCTGGGCGTTTGCCGGGACAATCTCGCCGTATGACCCGCCAGTCTCTTCGGTCATTCCGGGGTATCTTGGGCTATCACCCAATGGCTCCACGAATTGCTTCTCCTACTGGGAGAGTCCAGACATCACGATTCAGGATAACAAATTCTACCGAGCACTGTGGCGAGTGGTAAGCAGTGTGACCGACCCGGACAATTGCATCCAGTTTCGTCTTCGCAGTAACCAAAAAGGCTCCTGGCAAGCCTGGAGCAGGTTGATTAATAGCAATTATCAAAATGCACCAGCAAGCGGAATGCCAAAAGATTACTATTTCATCCTGAATCCAGACGTCACAGGAAGTAGCGACAATCTGCTTGTACTCTCATTTGACATAATGAGCTTTGACCCCAGCGACGATACCTCCTCCTGGCTATATCTGGATACGGTCACCTTAGAGGACATCACGGTATCTCCATAAACGGGGAGATGAGACTGAAGAGCTCAACCCAAATGTGATAAAAGAATGAGGTCTGGTCTGTGATGCTTGCTTAGTACTCTACAGTAAAAACAGGTGTGTCGTCGAGCAAGAAGGTATATAATTTAATATCCCGGATTTGGCAGCTCCCTCCGTGATGAGAGAAGATAATTTTGAGTTGTTTCAGCTTATTAACCTTATTGAGCGGGATATTACGTCGTGCAAAGTGTCCTCCCACGTCATTAAAAATGAGTTGGTGTCTCTGGGGTGAAAAACCCTCTCCGTTACAGCGCCAGAATACGTTTCCGGGTTTTTCGGTGTCAATTTTGAAATAAAGAGAAACCAGTATCCATCCCTCAGGGAGATTAAGTTCAGGACTAACGAGGAGCAGGTTCTTACCGACGATTTCAATTTCTCCGTTTATTCGTTTGCTGGTTTGTTCCGTGGGAATTTTTCTCCTGCTGAGAGTCGATTTCATATGAGTGTGGAGCTTGTCTGCGATGCCAGTCTGGGTTTCATAATGCTCAGGCGTTTTTATTTTTGTGCCAGCTGGGCATTGCCATGCGGAAATGATTTTGTCACCAGCCCAGCGTCGCACCACTACATCCTTTAAACGATATAGAGCGAGCCGATGTCCCTTTTCAATCACCAGGGCTACGCTCTCAGGAGGACGCATCTCAGGGGTAAAATAAATTGAGACATCCCAACTTTCATCCCCCATTACCCGAAGTGCTGCATTAATGGCTTTGAGTGGCGAGAGAATGCTCAACCGAGGTGGCGGGAGAGTGCTCACGACTGCTACGGAAAATTCTGCCTGCTCGTGCTGAAACCTCTTAAGCAAATCCACAGAGTGTTTCACAATGGCTTGCGTCTCACTGGAGTAAGCTCGCCACTGGATACTATTCCGGAACGTCTTATAAGTAAAAACCCCAACCAGTATGGCAAGTGCAAGAATATAGAGTGTAAGCAACGAGCGTTCGACTCGGCGAAAGAATGCAGTTGCAAGGAGGTGTCTCAATCCGAACACCCAGAACAAAAACCAGCCTGCTGAGGGGAAATACAGCAAACGCTGTCCATCTCTGCAGGAGACCGGAAACCCTACCATTGGAAGTATGGAAAATATTACCCAGAGGAACAGGAAAAGATGTTCACGCCACCAACGCCGCGCTGAACCTATCAATATTAAAACTGGCAGGATGAGCAACATCAGAAGCGAAAGATTCGTGACTACAGGCTCAGTAGAACGCCAGGGGATGTACAGAAAAGCAAGGAACGAGAAATAGGTGGTTTTGAGCAATTGAGCGGAGAGGAGGCGATTAATGGGAACAGGTCCAATTATAGCTCTTCGCCAGATGAGATAGCCCACGCCAATACCCAACACAATAAAGACCATAATCCTGAGCAACGAACTCTCTTTTTTACATTCTGTCGTTTCTCGGTTAGAGCTATCCAATAGAAAAATACCAGCAACGGTGATTGGCACCAGAGCAATCGCCAGTTCTTTGGTCAAAAGAGCACATATAAAAAACAGAACCGTCAGGGCAAAGTATGTCAAACGCCGTGTGCGGATAAACTTGATAACACAAAGTAACATAGCAAGAGCGAATGTCGTGGCAATGACATCAGTACGACCACTTATCCAGTAGACCGCCTGATGATGTAAGGGAAATAACCCGAACAAGAAACCTACCACATAAGCAAACTTATTGTCTGTCTTATCAGGAAACACCAACCGAGCAATAGCAAGTAATAAAACGATATTTAGCAGATGAAAGATGATGTTGGTGAGATGAAACCCTGATGAGTGAAGACCAAAGAGAGCCATATCCACTACAATGCTCAGTCGGATAAGAGGGCGATACAGACCGTCCTGGTGGGGTTCGCCAGTAAACCAATCGCCTGTAAACGTCTGCCACCATTTAGCATTTACTGGCGTCAACAGATGAAACCAATCATCTGCGTGAAAATACCCACCAAGCGCTGGGGAAAACACGATAAAGACAATTAGTAATAACCCGAAGTAAAAAAAATGTTCGTATGCGTATGTGCCTTTCATCCTCATCATTACTGCTCAGGATTTAATACTCTAATTTCATTTAGCATCTCTAAGAGTTCAACAGAAAAAGCTCACAAAGGATTAAGCTATTTTAAAAAAGAATCGGCGAAAAGAAAAAATGTCGGATGGTAACGAGAAAATTCAATTACCTGTATAAATCCATAAGCTACCGATGAGAGATTCAGTTTCAAGAAATATTTGATTAACAGTAGTAATCTCGTATAAGAG
>JAGHBZ010000279.1 GCA_021160705.1 Candidatus Sumerlaeota bacterium | reverse complement strand
CCCTATAAGAGCGGCGAGATGAAACACTACATCTATATCTTTCATTGCCTTGTTAACATAATAGGGGTCTCTAATATCGCCGGCAAATATTTCTACTGCGTCTTTTATTGTCCGGTCAACGTAATCCAGCCAGCCCCAGGTATTAAACGAATTATAATGAACAAATGCCCTTACTCTGGCGTCTCTTTTCACGAGCGTTTCTACCAGATGGCTTCCTATAAACCCTCCTGCTCCGGTGACCAGAACTTTTTTGTTTGATAAATTCATCGCAGGCTCTCTCCAATAAATTGATTAATTCCCGCCTTCATCCGGCTGCGACACGGGCTCAATAGTAAACTCTTTGCAATAAAGATTCCTGTCTTCGCCAGTAGTGGGATTATAGTAATCATTCATTAACTTCAATGCCAGCACTTCTGTGTCAGCAGGAGGAGTATAAATAATTGAGTAATTTTTCCATTCTGCTGTATCCACCGTTACGCGGTAAATCTCCTGCTCGCCAATAATAAGGGCAAATTGAGGCCAGATGCCTAATGCAGGCTTCCCCCGAAGCTTGAACGAAAATTTCATAGGTCTTCCGTCAAATCTCAACCTGTAGTATATCCCTTGTACTCTTACAGGTGTATTTTTGCTTATGATAGGATTTGCCGTCAGAGATGGGATGTCAATTATTGGGGGAGGTGGTGTCTTTACAGTCTTTGACTCTTCTTTGTCTTCTTCTATGCTTATGGGACACGAACAATAAAGCAAGGTTAGTGAAATGAAGAGCAGGCGGAATATTTTAAGAATGGTATAACTGAGCCTGAATTTACACACTGGAGTTCCCTCCTTTGTAAGGCTACTTATTCACATATCCTTGCTCCCGCTATTTTTCATCTCTGTTTAGCAAATCTGTATATGTGTAAAGCCACAACACCGTTACTTAAAATTAAACTAATGATAGCAAATCCAAATTTTCTACTACAACAATAATAGCTCTTCAAATACTAAAGTGTCAAAAATGTTCTTTAGCCTGGATAATGGGTGCAGGAGGAAAAATTTGTTCACCTCAAGATTAAAAGTGAATGAAGAGCGAGTTCTCAATCGTGCTGGACGATGGATATGCCAGGATTTTAAATAATCTGCTTATTTCCGCAGACCAAGTCGGGCAATCAGTTTACGATAGCGTTCAACATCAGTATTTCGGAGATATTCTAACAATTTTTTTCTTCGGTTGACCATCTGCAGCAGACCCCGACGGGAATGCAGGTCCTTTTTGTGGGTCTTGAAATGCTCGGTAAGACGATTAATTCGTTCTGTTAAGATTGCCACCTGCACTTCAGGTGAACCAGTGTCTTTCTCGTGTACTTTAAATTGCTGGATTAATTCCTGTTTTCTCTCAGGGGTAATTGACATTGTGGTTACCTCCATTTTGTAGCACTTGCCGTCAACCAGGCGAGACGTCGGAGGCGTTTCCTTCTGCTTAGTTGACGGTGCTAAATTATTTAAAATTTTATCTTACCTTCTCTGCTGATTTTAAGTCAAGTATATTAGCCACACATATTTTGCAGTCAAAAGAAAAAATTAAAATCTTCGGGAACTTTTTATCCCGAATGGTGTCTGATTTAAGTGTGAGAGTCATAAAAAAGCAAGGAGGAGAAAAAATGAGAACCGCAAAGACCATAGGACTTATCATCGCAACACTATTAATTTCTATTCAGGCGTTTTGTATCGGGATAATCATCCCGGAAAGAGTCGAGCCTCATCAGACGTATAAACCCCTGGCGTTAATACGTCAGGACGTTCAGGTCAATATCAAGAACGACGTCGCTCGTACACACATCACTCAGGTCTTTTATAATCCTTACCCGCGCCAGCTGGAGGCTACCTATATTTTTCCTGTACCGCCTGATGCTCACGTCACTGATTTCGTAATGTATATTAACGGCAAACCCGTCAGGGGCGAGATTCTGGAGAAAGGCAGGGCACGGGCTATTTACGAAGATATAGTTCGCCGAATGCGAGACCCCGCTCTCTTGGAATATTACGATTGGCGTCTATTTAAGATGCGCATTTTCCCCATACCCCCACAGGGTAAACAGAGAATAGAAATTGAATTAGTCCAGGTCTTAAAAGTGGATAACAATATGGTGCATTTCTCCTTTCCGATGAGCAAACGGGACTTCAGCGAAGTCAATACCAGAGACCTTAAAGAATGGGCATTTCACGTTAAGATTATATCTGATAAAAAAATTAGAACTGTCTACTCTCCCGCACACAAGATTGATGTCAATATAAGCGACGACCATCGCTCTGCTGAGATTGAGATTTCTCCTGAAGAACTCTCTGAGGTAGCGACTGATGTAGATATATTCTACTCGTATTCAACGGATACGTATGGCTTGAACGTACTGACCTATCGCCCATACGATGACGAAGACGGCTATTTTCTGCTGATTATTAATCCCGGCAAACCCGAAGCCTCCAAAGAAGTTATTCCCAAGGATATTATCTTTGTGCTGGATACATCAGGCTCAATGGCAGGTGAGAAAATTAAACAGGCAAAGCAGGCTCTCTCTTATTGTCTTGATAGCCTGAACCCGGAGGATAGATTTAATATTATTAGTTTTAGCTCGGACGTGAAACCTCTGGCTGAGGAGTTGCTTCCTGCTTCTGAAGATAACATCAGGATGGCTCAAAAATTCGTCAGGCAAATGCAGGCACGTGGCGGGACTAATATTAACGAAGCCCTGAAGACCGCTCTGGCATTTGGTGGCGATACCGGAAAGAAAAATAATCGCGTGGAAGAAATACTGTTTCTTACCGATGGGCTTCCTACGGTTGGGGTCACAGATGTAGGAAGAATCCTCACCAATGTTGAAAAACAAAATCGCTCAAGTCTTCGGATTTTCGTGTTCGGGGTTGGTTATGATGTGAACACCAGGCTCCTTGATGGCATTGCGAACCGAACACGTGCTCTCGCCACATATATCCAGCCAAATGAAGACATTGAGGTAAAGGTCTCCTCGTTATATGACAAAATCTCGCATCCTGTTATGACGGACCTGGAGCTCGATTTCGGCAAGATAAAAGTCGCTGAGGTCTACCCAAAGGAGATGCCCGACCTCTTTGCTGGTGCTGATGTGTCGGTAATCGGGAAATATAAAACTCCAGGTCATACTGCCATTACTCTGCGAGGTAGAGTGCGAAATAAAACCAAACGCTTTGTCTATGAATGTACGTTCCCTGAACAGGAAAAAGACAATGAGTTCATTGAAAAACTCTGGGCAACGAGAAAAATTGGCTATCTTCTGGACTCTATTCGGCAGCTCGGCGAGGCTGACCCTGAGGCAGAAGAACTGCGAGAGGAAGTCATTAGGCTCTCAAAAAAATATGGCATTGTGACGCCATATACATCATATTTAGTTCAGGAAGACAAAGGTGAGGTCAGAAGGGTCACATCACGTCCGCCAGCTCTCCTGAGGCATAAAGAAGGAAGCAGAAAACTAGCCACCTTACCTAAAAGTATGACTCCCCAACCTATGATGAAATCACCCACCGGGAAACTGGCTGTCCAGCAAAGTATGGAAGTTGCTCGGTTTAAAGAGTCTCTTGTGCTCGAAAAAAGCGAAGAAGAAATGAATCAGAGAATCATTAAAGGTAAGACCTTTATAAATAAACAGGGTGTCTGGGTGGATTCTGAACTCAGGGAAAAAGGCTCCCGTGTGGTCAGGATAAAGTATCTCAGCGACGCGTATTTTGAGTTGTTAAAGATTCGTCCGGATTTGGCTGATTTCCTGAAACTCGGTGAGCATATTAAGATTCAGATTTCCTCAACGATAATTCTCGAAATCAGCGATAAAGGATACGAAACCCTGACCCCTGAACTTCGTAAACTCATAAAGAAAAATAAATGACCAGTGAATAGCGACATTCCACTACTACCATCGGGAAATAGTTTTTTGCTGGACGGATGTTGAGTGTACAGATTGCGGAGACCACGACAAATTTAGAGTGTCACCTCTCTTGGGAATAGGTCGTTGAATGTGTTCCCCAAGAGTATTATTTACCATTTCCTTGCATACCGAAAGAATACAAAATAGATGCTGTGTCGAAAATTCCTTGTGCATCCGTGACAATAAAATAAAGTTGGCTCTGCTTGAAGGATTAATGGGGTTTGGTCTCTCTAATTTTCCTCCCACTTTAACATTAGTAGGGTAGGGGACTAAACTGCATATTTCACGGAGGCGAGCAAAGGTTTTCACCTTTCTTTCACATTTGGTCTGATGGTGGGTCTACTGGATATTGCGCTTGAAAAGGGTGTGGACTTATCCTTATGGAGGTTTCTATAATTCACTAAATCTTAGCCTTTCATCAAGGAGAAATCATAATGAAGAAGAGAGAGATTTTTTCTATTACTTTCTGGCTGTGGTGTCTTGTTTCACTGGCTTTTGCACAGAGCAAATGGATTGTCATACCCGCCGGGAGTGAGCCCGACACCCTGCCCTGGTCAGTGGTAATTAACGACTTGCTTATTGCGCTTGCGGATGATTGGCAGGTGTATACTGCTGATAATCTGCCTGAACACCTGAGCCCCGGCACACTCATCACTTTTGACAGCAAGATAGCCAGAGATTTTATGCCTGCTATATCGCCTCCGACTCCGCAATCAAATGAGATATTCATTAAGTCTTATAAAACCGGGACCAAGAAACTCATTATAGTTATTGCATCCGGGGTGGCGGAGAAAATCTACGGTGGATGTGTGCTGGCAGAGGAGATTCGGCTGAACAGGGCACGACTCAGCGACATCAACCTGCATTTGCGCACGCCATTTCAGTGGCGTCTGGCTTCTGATAACGAGGAGAATGCGCTCCGCTACGGCTACAATGCCATAGTGATTCAAAAAGCCAACCCTTCACGGTTTGTGTTTTTTAAAGAAGCATCACCGCCGTTTATTTTGCCCGAAACCTATGCTTACCAGCGTACAGTCGCCAATCGCCGGTGGCTAAGGGAACGTCTCCATTCAGTCAAGTCGGCTGGATTGTTGAGTTTTCTTGTCTGTGATGAATTTATTTTCCCGATAGAACTCATTCGCTCAGGCTGGAGGGATTCTGTTGTTGAACGTGGGTTCACCGAACTCCAGCTGGAAAACCTCTGGGGCACTGGCAGGATTTTTTGTATCGGCAAACCTCAACTCATCAATCTCTACCGAATGAAATATGATGAGTTTCTGCGAGATTTCCCGGAGGTTGACGCAATAATGCTTCGCCTGGGCGAAAATCGTTCCGAAGGCAGAACCGGCGACTATGTGGGCAACGCGGTCTACGGATACGGCAAACCCTATTATTGCGCTGACTGCCGTCAGATTTCGTATACAGACCGAATTGCCACTATCATTAATGAGACCCACAAAGAGGTCGTGAACCATCATAAGCGTCTGTATGTACATCGTACCTGGGACCTCCATACGAATAAATTCAATAACAATCCTGCGGTATTTCGCACCATTATGGATAAGGTCACTGATAAGACTAATCTGATACTTTCCACCAAGTATACCTACGGCGATTTCTGGCAATATATGAAATTAAATCCCACATTTGAAGTAAAAGGTGTGCCACGTATAGTGGAGATTCAGTGCACGCGCGAATACGAAGGCAAAGGCGCTTTTCCAATGTACATCGGCGAGGAGGTACGCAGAGCCTTTGATTACCTGAAGGACAAAGACGTAGTGGGACTCTGGAGCTGGCATCATGGCGGTGGTGGTGGCGGCCCAGAACCAAAAATTGATTTCTGGAACCAGGCAAATATCTATCTCGTTTCATATCTTTGCTGGCATCCAGAGGCACGCCCGGAACAGGTAGCACTCAGGTTCGCAAAACTCTATCTTCAGAACCCCGATACTGCAAAAGCCATTGCAGATATACTCATCCTGAGCGACGACGCTGTGCGGTGCTGGGGGTACTTTAAGCCATATAGCGAAAAACATCAGGAGTGGGCACCCTCAGGCTTATGGGTAAGGGACGACCTCATACGTGGTGAGCCGGAACTCTTTAAAATCTGGCGTGAATCTAAAGAGCACGTTGACGAGATTATTGCCGAAAAAGACAGGGCTGTCTCCATAGTGGATACAATGATTTCAAGGCTGGAATCTGTGAAGGATACCATTACCTCACAGGCAAAAATTTATTTTCCCTGGCGACATAGCCAGGGCAGGCGCGACGTGTTCATCTCAGGCACATCATTCTACAAATTTCTCCGCAATTCGCTGGCTTACGAGCGCTCGCTATTTAAACTCTGCAAACATTACATCGCTGCATATTTTGTTATGCGTCGCTATAGGGACTCGTTGAATCCCGCTGATAAAACCCGGGCTGAACAGGAACTCAAAGACTGGGAAAAAGAATGGCAACGCTATAATTCCGAAATAGCCAGACTGCCATTCATTGCTTCGCTATATAAAGACGATGGTATGCTACGAACCATCAAGCGAATTCGTTATTATCTGCGATTTCCACAAAAACTTGAACTGGAATGGTGGGCTATCGGTCCTTTTGATAATAAAGACAAAGTGGGTTTTGACACGGTGTACCCGCCTGAGCGGGAATGGAATCTGGAGGCTGAATATGTTAGCTCACTCATTGGCAAAAAAGTTAAATGGCAAAAACTCTCTTCAGAGTACGTGCTGGACGACTTTGTTGATATGAGCGACGTCTTTGCACCAGACGACTGGATAACAATGTACATCACCACTGCACTCTATTTGCCGAAAGAACAGGACGTGATGCTAAAAATTGGTTCGGACGATGCTATAAAAATCTGGGTGAATGGTGAGCTTGTGCACGCTAATAACGTTTATCGCGCAGCAAAACCTGATGAAGATATTGTAAAGGTCAAATTTCGCCGGGGAGAGAACCGTATTCTGATAAAACTTATGGAGGGAGTGCTTGGCTGTGGGTTTTATTTTCGTATCACCAGACCCGACGACTCGCCTGTCACAGGTTTAAAACCCCTGCCTCTATCTCGGTAGAAAATTAATCATTGAGCCTCAGCTTTGAGGGTCACGAGGCGAGCAATGGATGAATCCCGTTTCTCCGAACCCAACCGCTATATATACTCGTTTCCGATTTTCTCCTTGAATCGTGCGATAATTTTTTATCTTGGGTCAGCCTGCAATACCAAGTGCCCGTGATTCCCGCGCGGTGATTCGCCCGCACAGTTCGGTAAGTGCAGGGTCATCTGCTGCACCAAATGCCATAATCAGGGGGAATATGGTCGCATCGCTCACACGCGCACCAACTCCTGCCTCTGAGTCAATGGAAAACCATAGAGGAAATAGCGAATAATTTTGCAGTCGGTTAACCGTGCTTACGATGTTTGATGCACGTTGATTATTTCCAAGAAAAACAAATCCACCGACCTTTGTACTGGTCTATCAGAGACTCTCCTGAAGAATGAAATGACGTCACAATCATCTGCACGATTTTTTCTTCAAGTGTCATAGAAGATAATGCATTGTTCACCCAGACCATATCTGGCTCACGAAGCGGTGGACCCGGTGGTGGTGAATCAGCCAGGCGAATCCCCTCTACGCCGGAGGAGAATATATAGGAATCCGCTGAGACAAAAGGTTCATAAATATCACAGGTCTCAGAAAAACAATGGAGGTAAATGCCAGAAAATAAGATGGAAAGTATTACCAGTAGAATTGCATTTCGGTTCATTTTTCCCCTCGCCGATGACCAAGGATAAGTGAAACCTCACAAAATTAGAATAATGCTTGTATATTCTATCCGAAAAAGCAATTTGATTCTTATCCTCAGGTATAGGAAATATTTTCTGGAGATTGCTCGAACTCAGTGACGTCTGCGACCTCTATGGCTAAAAAAGAACAAGCCACAGAGAGCACGGAGTTCACAGAGGGCATAATATAATTCTTTTAATGCTATTAAAAAGCGTTTCTGCTTTGCTTAGAATATTACTCATTTCTTCTAACTCTGCTCAAATTTCCTTTCTCTCGGTGCACTCTGTGGCAGAGAATAAAGAACAAGCCACAGAGGGCACAGAGGTCACAGAGGTTATAATACAAATTCTTTTAACGCCATTAAAAAAGCGTTTCTGTTCTGCTTAGAATATTGCTCATTTCTTCTAACTCTGCTCAAATTTTCTTTCTCTCCGTGCACTCTGTGACCTCTGTGGCAGAGAATAAAGAATAAGCCACAGAGAGCACAGAATTCACAGAGGTCATAATACAAATTCTTTTAATACCATAAAAAGCGTTTCTGTTCTGCTTAGAATATTGCTCATTTTAAATTTTCTCTCCGTGTACTCTGTGACCTCTGTGGCAGAGAATAAAGAATAAGCCACAGAGAGCACAGAGTTCACAGAGGGCATAATATAATTCTTTTAATGCTATTAAAAAGCGTTTCTGCTTTGCTCAGAATATTGCTCATTTTAAATTTTCTCTCAGTGCACTCTGTGACCTCTGTGGCTAAAAAAGAATAAGCCACAGGAGCACTGAGAAGGCAGAGATTGAGCAGTCCAATAATAGCCACAGAAAGACACAGAATAATCACACTGCT
The DNA here is from genome assembly GCA_021160705.1 of Candidatus Sumerlaeota bacterium. GTDB lineage: Bacteria > Sumerlaeota > Sumerlaeia > MWCT01 > JAGHBZ01 > JAGHBZ01. The sequence goes on along the minus strand of JAGHBZ010000279.1, from coordinate 52 downwards.
TAATCTCCATAACCCCAGCGACCTCTGTGGCTAATTTTATATTCGCGGGCAT
>JAGHBZ010000030.1 GCA_021160705.1 Candidatus Sumerlaeota bacterium | reverse complement strand
GCATTACCCATCCCTCATGGCGAGTCCATCGCTGACCCCACTCAACTTTAAGAGAACCTTAGGGGTCTGAGAGGCTGTCTCACAATTAAATTTTTCATAGATTATTAACCAACTGGTTCGGGAGCGGTGTGCGTTAATAAAAACTACGAATGGACGCAAATCTGCTCGGAAAGAAAAGACCCACTCAGCTACTGAATCTCACACAGAAGAAAGCGCTTTACGGGTAGCGGTGAGCAGTAAGCGGCCTGCGGTAAGTCCTTTCCGTGTGTTTCCGCGTTCTTCCGTGGCTAAATTTTGTCAACTTTAGTGGAGCATGATAGCAACCACGAATGGGCACGAATTAACGCGGATTCAGGAGATAAACTGAACCTGTATAAGAAATCTCAATTTTATAGAATGCCTTATAATGTTAAGGAAAAATTAGTGAGAATTAGTGCTAATTCGTGGTTAACAAAGAAAAGAGTAAATAGAAAAAGATGAAATTAGCCACTGAACCACACGGATTGACACAGAAAGAAGCGGTCGGGCGGTCGGGGCAATGAGCGATATGTGGTAAGTATTTTTGCGGTCTGGAGTTCTGGGGGTATTTGTTATGGAGAGCCGGGTCTTCACAAAACCCGTATTGTTGCTGTCTCAGAATTTATCAAGCTCTGAAATCAGTGATTTTAGTTCTTTTTCTAATTGTTTTTTATGCTTCTGTGATGGCGGAAGGTGTGGAATCCTGGATGTATCGATGTTTAGCTTCACTCCCTCCAGGCTTGCCAGATGAACCATTTGAGCGATTCTCTGCTGGAGGTTACGTGCTTTATCGCCAGCCGGGGTATCTGGATAGAGTGTTAATATGGTGTTAAGTTTATCCAGAGCAGAGTTGTAGTCGCCGAGAAAATAGAGTCGTTCTGCCTGCTGGTAATATACCTCTGCCTGATAAGGTCGACGCCACATTTCGTCTTTCAGTCCATCCTGACAGAGTCGTGCGAGTTTATCCGCATCGGATGCCATCCTGCCATTAGGGAATTTTTTTTGCAACTCCTGCAACACGTCCAGTGCTTTTACATATTGTGCCATCTCATATAGCTTCATTGCTTGATTAAACAGGTCAATCTCAAGTCGTTCGGTTATCAGGCGAATTTGTATCATAGCATTTTCTTTATACTCAGGAGATTCTGCAGATTTCTTGAACTCCTCAATAGCCTTATCAAACAGATTTTTATCAAGACAAAACTTTGCCAGCTCGTAATGTCCAGAGTAATCCTTATCTGCGAGGCGAGATGCCCTACTTTTATACTCACATAAATATAATAATGTCTTCTCTACCTGAGGAGATTGATACTGATAATATCGCTCAAAGATACGGTGTGCCATATCATACCTTTTTTCAGATAACAACCAATTTCCATAAGAAAACAGAATCTCCGACAGGTTTTTCTCGTAGCTCTCAGGGAGGTATTCTGGTGCGTATCTCTCAAGGAGAGCAATTGCCTCTTTATAGTTGTGGTGTTCTCTGGCGTTTGAGATTAACTCAGTAAAGGTAAGTTCAATGCGATTACGCGCAATAGCAGGGGCGAGGGGAAATAATTTCTCAGTGTAAATCTTAAGAGCCCCTTCGTAGTCGCCGTTTGAACGCAAATTTAACCCCCAATGAAGATAAAGAATGACTTCAAATGACTTCCCGACTGATTTATCTACGTTCTGAATAGTTTCAATCTCTTCCAGTGCTCTGGCAAACTCCTGTTTATCAAGCAGGTCATCAATAAAGCGCTGAAAGAAGAGCTGAACGAACTTTTTTCGCTGTTTATGTTTCTTATAGAACTCAGGTGGAAGTGCAGTGAAGGTCTTAAACGCCTTGTTCCGCTCATTCAGGGTAAAATACACCTGTCCACTGAAAAAGCAGAACTCGTTGTCATCACGCACATTAGGCAGGAGATTCTCAATGATAAGACACAAATGCCTTTTCTCGTTTTGTGTCAATTCTGGTATAGCCCTGAGTATTCGTTCCTGATGATTTTCAATACTTCTGGCGACCTGTGCAGGGGAAGTGGATTTATCATTTAAAGCGTTCAGATACGTAAAGAAGCTTTTTCCCCATTCACCACTACTAAGGAGGATTTCAGCCTTGATTATTTCGTTTTTTTGAGGAGGCTCAAACCTCACCTGTTTTATCTGAGATTTTTGGACGCTAACAACACCATACAAAGTTTCAATCTGATATTTGTCTCCCCGCTCAGAGATGATATGCCCTGTAAGTTTATGTCCATTTTGCAGAACAATCACATCAGAAATGGCAGGACTGCATACCACTGAAATCATAACTACAGAAAGAAAAACATAAATAAACTTTCTTTTCACATTCACCGCATCCATCTCGATAATTCCAATAATAGCCTTAGTGCTTCGCAATCTTTATGTCTTATGTCCTATGAGTGTCGTGTTTTTATTTCAGGGTGAAGATAGTACCATAAATTAATTTGCCATAAACTGAGCACTGGTTATCGGTATCAAAAGATTGACCTTCTGGCATTGACTTTTCTGATAATAGCCTAAAATGATTGAAACACTCCTGGCTCAACACCAAAAGGTTTTTGGGCTGGGTTCACTACTCCCCGGGTGCTTTTTACTCTTTTTGGAGCTGGGATTTTACTGGTATATTCTGCTTTTTTATCTATGCCGGGAGTACCTGGAATGATGATTTCTTTTAGGCTGTACAGGTTCATCAGGAAAACGCGCAAACACCATTCTGCCAGCAGACGTATGTAAAATACTGGAGACAACTACATTGACCTCCTGGTTAAGAAACGGACGTCCATCTTCTACCACGACCATAGTCCCGTCATCCAGATACCCGACTCCCTGTGTGGGGTCTTTTCCTTCGCGAATAAGGTGAATTTGTAGTTTATCGCCCACAAACACTGCTGGTCGTAATGCCTGTGCCAGTTCGTTTATGTTTATCACGGGAACCTTATGTAATGAGGCGACTTTCTGGAGATTATAGTCGTTCGTCAGAATCTCAGCACCAAGCTCTTTTGCTAAACGAATGAGTTTCTGGTCAACATCTGGAATATCATCGTAGTCTTTTTCCATAATCTGGAGGTTGGATATTTGTTCTTTCAATGCTTCGAGGTTTTCCAGTCCACGTCTGCCAACTGTGCGTTTACTGTGTGTGACGGAATCAGCAATTTGTTGTAGTTCGTCCAGCACAAAAGTGGGGACAATCAAATTTCCCGCTATAAAACCAGTAGCCACAAGGTCATTCAGCCTGCCATCAATGATGATGTTGGTGTCAATCAGGATGTTTCGTTGCTGTGGCTGATTGGAGACGATAAACTTAAGCCGTGAAAGACTCAGTCGTTCTTCATGCTTTAAGGCAAGCGCAATGCCAAGATACCCAAACACAAGATTACAGACCAGGCGTGCTTTCTGGCTCTCCATAATAGTCTCTGGAATGGTCGGGTAGACCAGATTCGCTATAAGCAACCCGCCAAACAACCCAAGGGTTGCAAGTAGCATCTGCTTGGAGGATATAATTCTGGTACTTTGCTCCAGTAAGACGAAAAACACCGCCCCAATAAAAGCAAAGAGCGAATATTCAAGAGCTGCTTGTTTGCTCCATCCTATCCAGGTACCACAAAATGTCGCAATTAAGATAAAAAATAATCTTGCCAGCAATAATGCTTTTTTCTCTTTCATTTTTAATCACCGTCAACATAATATATAT
>JAGHBZ010000408.1 GCA_021160705.1 Candidatus Sumerlaeota bacterium | reverse complement strand
TCAGGTTTGACGTAAAGGTATTTTATATTGCACTGGATTTCGCTTATGCATTTGTTAAAGAAGACAATGACCAGACACGATTTGTTCATTTTCGCATAGGGTCTTTATTTTAAAATATTTAAGGGAGTGATTATGGTGATATTCTGTATAAGCATACTACAACAACGGATGAAAACATTTGGCATAGTTTTGCTGATGATAGGGTATGCGTGTGTACTTATGGGTTCAGCGGAGACGCCTGCTCAGCCTGTTATTGGCTGGGTTGACCTTGACAAAATCAGTCGACTCGCAAAACCTGTACGACAGGTCATTGATGAGGCTGAAGAGTCGGTTAAACCACATAAACAGACCATTGAGAAAAAAATGTCACAACTGGATGTGCTACGCTACACTTATGAACAACAAAAGTCTATCCTCTCTGAAGAACAACGTAAAACACGCGAGAAAGAGATAACTGAATTGCAGAAAGAGATTGATGATTTAGCCAATAAGATTAACCAACAACTGGGAGAAATGGAGAAAGAAAAACTCGCCCCTGTCTATGACCTGGTGATGGCAACTATAAAGAAGGTGGCTCAAAGAAAAGGAATAAAAATTGTGCTCACAAGAGAGATGATAGTATGGGGTGAACCTGCTCTGGATATTACTGATGAAGTGATAAGAGAGTTGAACTCCGGGATACCAACCCCAAAACCGACTGAGACCCTGAAGCCCTTATCTGAAGAGGGTACAATAAAAGTGTTGAGCACTCCGACGCCAACTCCAGAACACCCTGTTCAGGTGAAGACCACGCCTATAGATGTCTCTACAAGCCAGACCTTTACCTGGTGAGAGAAAATGGATTACTATAACGATTAAAGGTTGAAATTGCCAACCGATTCTGCGAAGATTCAGCGTTTCTCCTGAACGTTTAATAGCACGGAAATGAACATCAAGTTATATGGCAAAAGAACAAACAATTAGAGATAGTAAAAGTATTGAAGATATAGCAGTCCACACTGGCAGGAGGACTCGTATAACCTTTTTGCCAGCACCACCGGGTAGTGGGATTAGGTTTCGGCGTGTGGATGTTCAGGGTCAGCCAGAAATCCCGGCAACCATTAATAATGTTGTGCTTGATGAATCGTATCGGCGAACCACACTTAGCGCACCCAATGGTGTTTATGTCCACACAGTGGAACATCTACTTTCTGCGATTTATGCTATGGAGGTCGATAACCTCGTTATTGAGATTGATGGAGATGAGGTTCCGTTTACCGATGGCAGTGCTCTGCCTTATGCAGAAATGCTCATTTCTGCGGGCATAGTCTCCCAGCCTCAGGAACGAGAGGTTCTTGCAGTTGACCGTCCTGTGTTGTATAAAGAGAAACCCGATATATCAGTAACCGCACTGCCCTGGGAGGAGTTTGCCATCACTTTTTTTGTGGACTATCCTAATCCCATAGTGGGTAAACAAGCCCTTCATCTATCAATCACTCCAGAAATATTCCTTAAGGAAATTGCTCCTGCAAGAACGTATGTCTTTAAGTCAGACCTTGAAGAGATACACTCGCTTGGTTTAGCAAAGGGTGGCGACCTTGACAGAGCCATTGTCATCGACGAAGATAAAATTCTTAATAATGAACCACTGAGGTTTAAGGACGAGATTGTCCGACATAAAATCCTTGATATACTCGGCGACCTCGCCCTGATTGGCAAACATATCAAAGCTCATATTATTGGCAAAAAAAGTGGTCATCGTGCTCATTTACATTTTGTGAAAAAACTTAAGGAGACTCTACACAATGAAAGATAATAGTGAACACATTGAGATGGACGTTAAGAAGATATTAGATATATTGCCTCATCGATACCCATTTCTACTGATTGACCGCATAATTGAAATAGAACCAAATAAGCGAATCGTGGGCATAAAAAACGTCTCTATTAATGAACCTTTTTTTGTTGGTCATTTCCCGGGTGAACCAGTGATGCCAGGAGTACTACTCATTGAAGCTATGGCACAGGCGGGTGCTGTGCTGATTCTTAGTGAGCCGAAGAATCAGGGGAAAATAGTATTTCTGGCTGGGGTGGATAATGCTCGATTTCGCCGTCCAGTCGTGCCCGGTGACCAGATAAAAATTCAGGTGGATGTGCTCTCTCAGAGGAATATCTTTGGTAAGGCTGCTGGAAAAGTCACAGTCAATGACGTCCTGGCAGCTGAAGCTCAGATTTCCTTCGTTATTCAGAAATAACTTCTACGGTCTCAGATATGCGAAGTGCAAATAAAGAACATCTGGGGATAATTGCAGGACAGGGAAAGTTCCCGGTAATGCTTGCCAGAGAAGCCGCTCAGCAAGGTGTAGAGGTCTTTGTTATTGCCATAAAGGACTATACCTCTCCGGTAATCTCTGATTATGCTTCTGAAGTCCATTGGTTTGAGCTGGGCGAGATTGCCGGAATGCTGGATACTCTCAAGAAAAGCGGGATTAGAGAGGTCGCATTAGCGGGTCGTGTCCCCCACGACGCACTCCTGCATTATTCAAAGTTTGATAAATTCAGTCGTGCCCTGCTCTCTGTGTTGGTAGACAAAAAGGCAAACTCAATCCTCAAGATGGTAAGTAGCGTACTGGCTAAAAATGGGATAACGGTTATTGATTCGTTACGGTATCTGAATCGTTATATACCAAAGAAAGGACTTCTGACACAGGGACGCCCGCTCACTGATGAAGAAAAAAAAGAGATAAATTTCGGGCTCCCCATAGCAAGAAAAATTGCTGAACTGGACATAGGGCTTACCATAGTGGTGAAGAACCAGATTGTGGTTGCGGTGGAGGCTATTGAAGGCACCGATGAGACCATTAAGCGAGGTGCTGAACTTGGTGGTGCTGGTGTTGTGGTCATAAAGGTTGCGCGTCCGCATCAAGACCCCAGATGGGACTTACCAGTCGTTGGGCTTCGTACCATACAGGTTATGCAATCGGTTAATGCAGGCTGTCTCGCCATTTCCGCCAATAAGACATTATTCTTTGACCAGGAAAAGGCAATAACCCTGGCTGAGAAGTCCAATATCGCCATCATTGCTGTGTAACGCCAGAGTAAAGCTAAACTGCTGTGTGAAACGTCGTCAGGTGCACCGAGTGGACAAGCTTAATACACTTCATCGTGTGTTCCAATTTCAATCAAGAAAATATCGTCTTCTGTTTGTTCCTCACTCTTTACAAAATCGAATACTATTCGGAAGTTGTATCCAAGGCTGCATGCCCAACAACCTGAAAGTTTTCCTCTTAGCTTATGCGTTCCCAATTGTGGAGCAAAAGGGTCTTTAGCCAAAACCCTTAAGGTTTCTTCAATATCTTGTTTAAGCGTTGGATGTCTTTTGATGGTTCGTTTAAATGCCTTTACAAATGTCTTACTCCAAACGAGTGTTCTCATTCAGAAAGCTCCTTCATTAAATCATCTACACTACCTTTTCTTATCTCTCCACGGGCGTATTCTTCTCTTGCTTCTCTGATACTCTTCGCAAGTAACTCTCTTCTGTACTCTATTATCCTGTGTTGAATAATGTTAATAAGATTTTCTTGTTGATTGGGCGGCAATGATTCGATAATCTCCAGAGCCTCTTGAAATGTTACAGACTTTCTGTTTGCCATCTGACTACCTCCCTCATTAAAGTCTTTAAACCAGATATATCTTTCTCTTAAAGCCTAACGAAAAAGATTATCTGCCGCTATGGAGCAACAGCGGGATAACTGTCAGGTAAAGCGTTTTGTTATGCAAATTGTTTTTTTTCATTCCAAGACCCTTAGAATTATAGCAGACCATTTCAAGCTATCATAAACCAAAGGTTTTAGAGTTGGTTTGGTTCCGTGTACATCACCCATTTTAGAGCGCAAACTCTGCATTACATAGGCTGCCTGATTCAGCGCTCCTTCAAAGTTATTTATAAAAATATCAACTTGACTCCAGCCCGATTTTGTTAACTCTTCCTTTATTTTGTCTATTACCCCTAAAGCTTTAATTGATTTCTTACATTTTTCTTGAAAAGAAGCTTTGGAAGGGTCTCCAAGACGTTTTTCCTCGTATATTCTTGAGGTTACAATATCAATTGCACCACGGGCAGATGTAATAGCCCCTGATAAATCTCCATCTCTAAATCGTTCTATTGCCTTTATCAACTCTTGTTGCGCATCTTCAGGAAGTTCTTTCAACTCAGAAGTGTCCAGCAATTCAAGAGGAAGAACCTTTCCATTTACGACAGTTAATCCCAAGCGATTTAAATAATGTTGTAGTTCGCTTTTCAAATTGGCTTTTCTTCTTAAAATTTCTTCAACAACAACAGAAATAAAATGACTTTTGTCTTGTAGTTGACCAAATCCGTTATCAATAGCAGTAATCAATTCTCCCTTTGAAGCTCCTCCGCCTGCTCTCTGCTGAAGATGTGAAATACGTGTCACGTCAGAACCAGCAAGCCCTACAATTTCTTTAATTTCATAGAAAGTGAAGTTATTTTGCAATACAGCCCTTATGGCATTCCACGCATTATTGATTTCTGTAATATTATTCCATTTTTGCATAATACTATAGTATTAATCAAAACAAAAAGCACAATGTTTTCTACCGGAATAAAACCCCTACGTCAATAAAAAGTACGGAGCGCTCAAGATTTCTACAGAAGATAACTCAAAAAAACAATTGATGTCAGTAGGTTAGAGATAATGATTTCAGAAATGACATTAAGCGTTAAGGATTTTTGTAAGCACCTTACACCAGCTGTCGCACTTTATTAAAATCTATGATAATCCAATATAGAAAAAGAAGAATAGAAAATCTGCATCATACAATTCACCGCCCAGCTAGCAGAGGGCTATTATTATAAAGCATTGGACAGGGTGGGAACAAAACGACAGTATCATTCTTTCTATCGTATATTTAGGTACGGAATTCAGATTTATCCTCACCTGGCCTTGATTGGTGTCTTTTACCTTTTCGACTGATTAACTTCAAGATTCATTTTTCCAACCGCTTAATCACTTTAATAAAATGACCTGTTGGGTCATTTGCTCGATTTTCACTTGATATTATAAGGTAGAATACAGTATCAAAGTTTTCTATATTATTTAAACAGGTCGTATAGAAAGTAGTGTAGAGGAGCACAATACATTATGGATGAAAAAGAAAACAAAAATAATCAGAAAGAACCAGTGCAGGAGCCTGAGGAGAAGGTAACTAAAGAAACTACCTCGCAACCAGAAGGGGTTAAAGAATCCACTGCGTCACCTCAAGCATCTCCTGAAGAATCTATCTCCGCACCTGAGGAGGAGAAGATAGATTATGAAATCACCGGAGAGGAGAAGTTACCAAATTCAGTTATGAAATATAATCTGACCATTAAAGCGGAGTATTTTAAAGAGAAACTGGAGTCTAAACTGAAAGACCTGAAATCCAATGTGATTATACCCGGATTCCGTAAAGGTAAAGCACCGATGAAACTTGTAGAAATTCAATTTGGCGAATCTGCACGGCGTGAAACAGTTGAGGAACTATTCCCCCAGTTAATGAAGCAGGTGGTCGCAGAGAAAGAGCTTGAGGTGGTTGGTGAACCTACCCTCAAGACGTTTGATGTGGCGGAAGATGGCTCTTTAAATCTTGAGGCAGAAGTTGAATTCATTCCTCAACTGGAACTCTCTGATGATGAATATAAGAACGTGGAGGTTGAGATTGACCCCATCATCATCACTGATGAGATGGTTGATAATTATATTGAAGACCTTCGCTGGGAAAACTCCATACTGAGACCCAAAACTGAAGACGCTGTGTTTGAAAAAGGCGATGCGCTTATTGCAGATATTACCGTAAAAGACGAGCAGGGAAATAGAATTGAAGAGCTCTGTGCAGAAAATACTCTGTATCGTCGACCAGAAAAAATCCTGCCCGAGCAAGTAGTTGCCGCTCTCGCTGGTAAGAGGCGTAATGATACGCTTGAAGTCAAAGTCCCCAATGAACGCAAAAATCAGAAAGGCGAAGTGGTGAGCAAGAACGATATTTTTAGTGTTACTATCCGGGATATAAAGACTGTTGAGGTTCCAGAGCTGGATGATGAGTTTGCGAAAGACCTTGGAGACTATGATAGTCTTGAGGTGCTACGTCAGAAAATTAAAGAGCGTTTTGAAACCGCCGCAGCGGAACAGGAAAAACAAAATGTCCTGGATAAAATCTACGGAGATATTATTATGCGCCATAAGATTGAGCTCCCTAAAGGGCTAATTGCCCGCCAGACCCGACAACTTGCCATTGAGCACTTAGAGAGTCTGGAACGTGAAGGGTTAGAACTCCCCTCGGATATGCAGGAGAAATTTTTCGACTCAAAGGCTCGGGAGGCAGTGGCACAACTCTATTACTGGCTTATAAGCCGTGAGATTGCACGACGCGAAAATATCCAAGTCTCTGAAGAGGAGATAAATGCTGAACTGGAACGGATTGGACAGCAACACGGGCGTAAAGCACTGGCAATTCGCGCCAGTCTGGAACGTCAGAAACAATTTGATGATTTCGTGGAACAGCTTAAAATGAAGAAAGTTGGCGATTTCGTGCTTAATAATGCTAAAATTAAATATAAGTCTCAGGTTACAAAAGGAGTGGACTAAAATGACAATTTACATACCATACGTAATAGAGCAAAGTGAACGGGGTGAGCGAGCCTATGACATCTACTCTCGCTTACTTAAAGACCGTATAATTTTTATTGGCTCTGATATTGATGACCATGTGGCTAACCTGGTGGTCGCTCAGATGTTGTTTCTGGAGTCCGAGGACCCGGATAAAGACATAAATCTGTATATCAATTCCAGAGGCGGGCTGGTCACAGCCGGGATGGCTATCTACGATACTATGCAGTTCATTAAACCTGACGTCAGTACCACCTGCATTGGCGAGGCATCCAGTATGGGTGCAGTACTGCTGGCTGCCGGCACTAAAGGGAAACGTTACGCTCTACCTCATAGCAGGATTATGCTTCACCAGCCTATGGGTGGCATACAGGGACAGGCGACTGATATTGATATTCAGTCAAGAGAAATTTTGCGCTTGAAAAGAGTGCTTAACGAAATCTTAGCATTCCACACAGGGCAGGATATTAAACGAATTGAGCAGGACACTGAACGGGATTTCTTTATGACACCTGAACAATCACGAGAGTATGGAATTATTGATAAAGTCATCAAAAATAAGGCGTCGCTACTTGAAGACGACCAGGACTCAAAAAAAGAGAAAAAATAAATCGTAGCCCTATGTGTGACCCTTGTGTTTACTATCTCTGATGTTCTTCATTCGTATTGACCTTTTGCCTGCATTCTGGTCAGGTGATTAACTCCATTTATCATTATGACTTGTATTGTTTGCCAGTTCCCATCAGGCAAAATGAATGTTCATCCATCCAGAGCAAAAGAATGGTGAAATATCTTGCTTAATTTTTGACAAAAAATCCAAAAATCATTTGAAAAAAAAATTAGCAGTACTTATAAGAACAATCT
>JAGHBZ010000303.1 GCA_021160705.1 Candidatus Sumerlaeota bacterium | reverse complement strand
GAAACAATAGCACAGCGGCAGAATCCGTGAAACGGAGGCATCGGAAACCGTCGCTGTATTGTCGCAGAATCTTTGCCGATGTAATTATTCCATTCACTACGTTTCACCCAGGGGACAAGGCGTTTTACTTCCTCGGGGCTTTGGGCGTGATAGAGTAGATTCATCCTTCGTGCAGCTCGCTTAACAGAGAAAACTCTTCCGTGCATATCACGACAAAAAGCACAGGTGCGAGCGTCTAATTTGGCATAGATGACGAACTCTTCCTGCTCGGCTTCCACCAATGATTGAAGGGCACCAAAGTTGCGAGCACGGTTAATCGTGGCAGAGGCAAGTAAACGCCAATATGAGCGACGCTTGGCTATAAATTCTGTCTCTAATCCTTCTTTTAAGAGGCGAGCTATTTCATCTTTATTTGTTATTCCTTGAGCAAAGGCATTTCGTACAACTTCTGAAATACGAGGGTGAACCGTTACTATTTCTTGTCCTTGAGTAATCCAGAAAACTTCGTGTTTACGAAGAAAACGGATAGCATTTCGGTCCAGCGGGTCTGTCAAGGATACAATGTCTCTTCTCAGGGTACGTTGTCGTCCAATTGTATAAGCCTGCCCCACATAGAACTCTACTTTATCAGCAAGCCAATGGGCAAAGGGACTATCTGGTCCAAGGTCAACTTCAAGTTGTGTTGCTATTTTTTCAATCGCATTCTGTATCGGCTTAAAGCGAAGTAATTTCTCTTCTTCATAGGGAATCATATCCAAGGGAACCGTTACAAAATCGTGAAAGAATCGGTCAACAATCTCGGCTACAGTTTTTTTCATTTGACGCTCATAATAAGACGTTACTATGCGAGCCAGCGAGGTTTCCAAAGGAAGGGTTTCTAAGAGTCCGGCGTGAAGAAGTTCCTCAAGTAAATCGTGGGGAAGGTCTTTTAATTCTTCAGGCAGCTCATCCCGACTAATTGCCTTGAGCAGTAAGAGCGTCTCATCTATTAGGGGCAAAATGTCTGCTTTTATAGATTCGTCAAGACCGTCAATAACGGGCAGTTCTATTTTCATTCTTCCAGCACCCTACTGCGAATTGTCTTTAATAACTGAATCAGCTCTTCTTTAGAAGAAACTGATTTTTGCATCTTTTTTTGAGGCATTATTCCCCCCATTTGCAGATAAACATTGATAGGAACATCAGCAAAATCATATTCCATAGGTTCAAGTTCCTTTCCTAAAAGGTCACCAACAAAGTCTCTCAATTCATTAGGGGTCACGGCACCAGAATTTACCAACTGAGCAATTGCTTTTGCCTTCTCTAATTGAACATCCATCATTGAAGGACCACGTGACCTGAACTCCCAAAAACGAATGCCCATTTCTTGTTGTAAAAAGAAGCGATTAATCATCCAGTCAAATCTGTGTCGCTCCGGGGCAAACACCTGCTCTTCCGCAATACGCCGTGCGGATTGAGACGTTGCCCGATTATAATCATCACTTGCGCCAACATATATGGGAGGCAGACGAAAAGCAGAAAGAAGGTTTTTCTGACAAAGTTTTATATATCCCTGAAAGAGAGCATCTTCTTTAATATATTGTTCTAAGGGTAAAATTTCTATTTTAACAGGAGCAATCTTATCTTCAGGAAGAGCAGTATCTTGAAAGGGCTCTGCCTCAAGAATGAGACTATTGTGGAAATTCTCTACTCCTTTTAGCTGTGTGGCAAAAAAGTCCTCAAGTTTCTTTATTGCCTGTTTCGTAAGATGTCCACCTGATACCATTATGACCAGCGGAGGAATGGATTTATTGTCGAAGAATAGCAAATTGACTTCTTGAGCCTTCCTTGAACCGATAAGGTCAGGTAATTGCCCAATCCAACGTGGAAGTCCATAAGGCGAGGCAGAAGCATTATGCAATCTCAAATGTAAAACCTCTGTCGCCTCTTTACCGTTAGGAACAGAAGTTCTTTCACCAGTTTCGTAATTCATTGGACGAGGGTCACCGAATTCTTTGAACCAAACTTTTCGCTGGTTACGAACCTGCACATATTTCCGAAATCGCCGTGAGACCTTAATGGCAGCAATTTTCGTTTCCTCTATTGTTTTAATCTCCACTTTAACGGGTTCCTTATCTTGAGGACATATTCGCATTTCAACTGCAGGAAGATACTCAATGCCTGCAATTTCTCCTTTACTGTTTCTGAGAATCTCCCAATATGCATTCCCCAAAAGCTCTAAATCCCGGCGGGTTTTTCGGCGAATATCAATAAAACTTTCTCGGGGATTAACAAACTTGAAAAATCCATCCAACTGTTTCCATTCTTCTTCAACTCTTTCTTGGTTTTTCTTTGCAAGTTCTTCATTTTTTAGGACAAAGGTATGCCCAAATGACTCACAATTGATTTCCATCGCTGATATACATTGCTCAAGCGTGTTATTGTATTCAATCAAACGAGCAAGGGCACGCAAAGGATATGGAGGAGCAATCGCCATTCCTTGCTCGTATAATTTCTCAAACTCATCTTCATCTGCGATTTTTCGTGAATCTATGATATTACTTACTTCGCTAATAGATTTACGAAGGGTGGTAAGGATTGATGCCCTTACTTTTCGCAGTCTCATTCGTTGCCTTCAACCTCCCTATCGTAATAATCAAACCAGGCTGTCTTACGGCGTTCACGACGCCATTTTGTGTATATACCCATTATCACATATCGCAAAGCATCCATAGTATGGTCATCTTCTTTGATAGGCTTTTCCTTGCTCTCATCCCAGCGATAATTTTTAAATTCTCGAATAGTGTGAGCACAATTTGCCATCACATACAAAAGCGGTTTACCGGTTTGTGGGTGAGAACCTAAAAGCCATTTAATTAGGTCAATTCCACGAATTACGTTATTGTCGCCAGGATAGGTTTTGATGTCATATTCTGTGAGTAATTCTATTCGTTCTCTTCGTCCGGAGGGGTCTGCCCAAATTATTCGGGGAGGATGTTTAGTATTTATCTTTTTTATTGCTTTTGCGTGATTTCTTAATCGCTCGTTGGATTTATAATGCTCATAAAACACAATGGCGGCATTATCGGTAGGGCGTATTGCGATAAGTAAATACACAAAGGGATTGGTTACGCCAAAGTCTATTCCGCCATAGATTTCCCAATCTGGTGGAATCTCAAAAGGCTCTATTACATTGGGATTCTCGCCCTTTTCTATAAATTCCTCATACACTCTTCCTTTTCTCATTAAAAAACAATCATCAAGACTTTCTGGGTATTCCTGCCAGAACTTCTCCCTCAACTCTAATATCTTTTGTCTTCGCCATTTAATCTGAGAGAGACTAAGATGATATTTCCTTTGTACAACTTGCTCTTCTTTGGTCAGTTCAATCTCTTCTCCCGCAATTACGGGCAATTGATTAGCTGGGTCTACATACCAGGGAAGAAAAATTAGAGAATACTCACTTGCTCCCGCCAGTATACGCTGTATCTCTTCATAGAACCAGTTTTGTGTTCCGTTTGGCGTGCTTTCCAGAACAATCTCCCCTCCAGGGGTCATCGCCTCTTGAACGCCGAGAAGCACATCCTCAGCATCTTTCCAGAATGCAATCTCAGAACCGTGAAATCTGTTAATCTGAGTTCCCCGAATTGGCTCCTCTGCTTGAGCACTGGTTACCTGAAATTTGCTATCCAGATTGCAAAAATTAAGCTCCCGCTTATTTTCTCTCTTCCGTGCAGGTCTAAACTCACCTGGCAAATGGTCATAGAAACGAAGTGCTATACGGAAAATCTCCTCAGTGCTGCGAACTGTATGAGCAAGTGTCCAGGCATTGTAATGCAATCGTGTGGCACAGTAATAAAAATTTATTGCTTGCTCTAATGTGGTCACTCCGCCACGACGATATTTGAGAATTATATATCTGGGAGAACGACCACTGCGAAGTATCCTTTCTTTTTGTTTGAGGATTCTTTGCTGAATCTTATTCAGAAAAAATGGCACCAATTCTCCTTTTTTATTGACGACATACAACAGTGTCTCTATATAAAAAATGGGGTCATCTAATAATCTTTGAAGCAAAGAAGATGTTACCTCAGTTTGCGTCATTTCCTCTCTCCCCACGAAGATGAGCGATAAGTGTGTCGTAATAATCAGCCGAGAGGGAATGTTCTACCTCTTTCCGTTCTGGCACTCCGCTGACTTTAGCATAAACAGATAGGGCGGTTACCCGGACGCCTGGAGGTGTGCGTCTATTATTAATGACCTGTTCAAGTTTTAAGAGAACAAATATCTTTGCTTCTTCAGCGCTTAAACAAGGAGTAGAAAGGAAGGCTTTATAATACTTGTCGTAATAGTTTTGCGTTGTGCGATAGGAGACTCCAAACTCCTTAGCCAACGTCCGCAGAAATTTTCCTCTTTTTTGAGTGCGGTGCATATGGAGAGGGTTCTCAGCAAGAAACCGATAAATTCTTTGGCGAATTTCTTCTTTCTCTAATTTCGACAGTCTTTTATGTGGTTGTATCTTTTGACCCATTTTTGTCGTTTTGTCGCCTTTTTTGAAAACTCAATCCAAGTAAATCAAATCTACCGCCTTGACGTAAAGAGGGAGCAATCAATATATAGATAATTCATTCATCTGCCCGAATGCGCCAGACGTATGTACTTATCTTCGGGGATTTCCCAGGTGTTAAATCTATATCCACAGGAAGGACATTCTCTGACCCTTTTTCGTTCGCCCCCCTCTCCACATTCATTGAAGAACCGTGTGTCTATAACATAGCATCCCATTTTCCCGCAGCGAGGGCATCTAAACCCTCGTATTTGTGTTTGCATTCACCCTGTTCTCATAGAAATTTATTCTAGTGTCGTTAAGTTTTTTCTCTCAATATTACCCTCAATAGTTGATTTTCTCTCTCTAAAACACGAAAAATTTCTATTCTTACGCCAGGATACAAATCCGAGGGTATCCACCACTTTGATGCTTCTATCATAACAATCCTTGCATCATTGGCAAAGAGGACTCCAATCAGGGCATCCTGAACGGCTTTTATCAAATTGTCCAGGTCGGGAACAGAGGTCTCGGGGATAAAAAGATGGGCAGTTCGTCGAGGAAGACTCTTGAGTCTGGGGAAAAGAAATATCAGCTTAAGTCCAATAGGACCGGAAAGAGGAAACATTTCGGGATTATTCTGTCTTATTGATTTTGCTTCCCAGTAGATTCTTTCCCGCCATTCTTTTACTCCGGTCTGAGGGGTATAACATCCTTGAATGATTTTTCCGTCTTTGGTTTTTCGTGCAAAGTGTCTCTGTCGGGGTTGAGGTTTAGGAATTCCCTCCACGAAAAAATTTGCTTTTAACTCCAGATATGTACCATCTGTAATCATTTTCCGACGAAAATGTTTACCTTTGCTCTTTTAACACGGAAATCTTTTTTAGTGGGAATATGTACAATTGTTGCCATCTCAAAGAAACGAGAAAGTACCCGATACCCATATCTATTTGCGATTTCTTCCAGTTCCAGGTTGGTGGTAACAATTGTGGGCAACATCCAGTCGTATCGGTAACAGAAAATGCGATGAAATAATCCGACTGATGCTTCAGAGAGATGTTCATATCCAAGGTCATCTATACAGAGAAATTCTATCTGTTTAAGAGAATCTTCTATATCAGCAGGGGACATATCACTGTCATCACGGAACGAGAAGGCATATTCAGAGGCGATGTTTTCAGCTGTGACCCATTTGATAAAGTGGACCTCCTGTTGCATAATGAGCTCGTAGATTAGTGCAATAGAAAGATGAGTTTTCCCTGTTCCTGGTTCACCAAGAATAAGTAGCATTGTCTTACTTCCACGAGGACGTCCTTGTTTTCCATCCTGGGGTCGCCAATTTTTAATCGTCTGAACCACCTGAGCGAGTTTACTTCGTTGAGGAGCGATAAAATTGGAGAACCGCATATGTCTCAAACGCCGGGGTATGAGATTCTCAAATTTTGCCTCAAGTACTTCCTTCATCTGCTCAGGTGAGATTTCTGTCCATTCAGCCATTTTTATTACCTCCTTCCCCGGAGTGAGGCACTCCGATGACTCCTTTTTCCTGAAGTTCGCGTTGAAATTCTGAAATGTTCTCCTGGGCGCCCCATTGGTGTGTTTTTTGCGGCGACAGGAGCACATTGCGAGAAGAGGATAACTTAGATGGTCTATCTCTTGAGCGAGGATTACTTCGGTAGGTCTCCAGTGGGTTGTTTTCCGAAAGAAACCGTGTGAGTGCGTTCTTCTGGCGAAGGAACTGGTCAATTGTCCAGCGATACGAGAAGAAGTAGTCAGGAGAAGCGAGAACCCGGGCATAGTTTTCTATGGCGGAACAGATGTCATCAGTGGCTTTTTCCCAGTCTGGATGTGCTGGTTCATCCTGCACATCTTTCAGGGCAGAAATAATATGGCGGTCTACTTTGGAGAATGTAGCTGGACGAGGACAGGGAAAGAGAACTGTTCCATCTGAAAGTCGAGACATCTCCCGCCATTTGTCGAAAATCCTTCGTCGTAGCTCTATGGGCGGAATTTTATTCCGGGATGGCGGGTCTTTATCCTGAGATTGAGATTTCTCCTCTTCAGGTGTGTTCTCAGGTGGAATAATATGAGCAGAGGGTTCTTTGTTCTCTTCTATGTCCTCATTGCTATTCTGATTTTTATCTAAAGCAGATTGAGAATGGGAAGATTTTTTATTATTAAACACACAGTCGGTTTCTGTTTCTGAAACCGACAAGGTTGCGTTAGCAACCTCCGAAACTGACTGTATATTATTATATATATTATTATATTCTGCTACTGTATCTGTATCTGTATCTGTATCTGTATCGGGAACGGTTTGGGAACGGTTTCGCAACGGTTTCGCAACGGTTTCGCAACGGTTTCGCAACGGTTTCGCAACGGTTCGGGAACGGTTTGGGAACGGTTTAGGAACGGTTTGGGAACGGTTTTCAAGTGCCGTTTTGACAATGCTTTTTGTCTTGTCTGGTATGGAGACCGTATCTATTCTCTCGTAAAAATCTCTTAAAAGGCTGGTAGGGGGCAATTCGGCAATTAGCTTTTCGGCAGATTTTACCTGATTCGGATTATCAAAAGAATTATGCTCCAGAAAATCAATAACCCAGATTATTTCATTTTCAGGGTCATATTTGATAAAGGTTTTCTCTTCTAATTCTTTCAGCGATTTCTCTAATTCCTCCGGGGAAATAGATAAATCTGTGCACATATATCCAGGAGGAAGATAGAACAATCCCAGTAAATTCCCGTGAGGACAACTTAGCAAATACAAATACAATCGTTGACCCAGGGGACTGAGTCCTTTAAACCTGGGATTTTGCCAAATACTTACATTGATTCTCTGGTATCGCATAATGTTACCTCCCTTTAAGGATTTCTTGATTTTTTCTTAAATTTATCTTGATTTTGTATGGTGCTGCATCTGTCTACTTCTATTATCTTGAAAATTTCTTGATTTTTTTTTTGCCTCATACGTTTCTCAATCCAATACGAAGCCTTTTCAGATAGCCCTCAATCGTTAAAAGAGCAGACAAGAGTTGTTTCTTTGCCTTCTGAAAATCTTCCCATTCCTTCTTGGTCACGTGCGCCCCTGCGTCTCCCTCATCGCTGACAGATTCAACGACACATTTAACGACGTGAGCTTCCTCTTTCATTTGCTCTGCGACGGCTCGCATTACATCTGGTATGGAAACATTATCCTCAGAAGCCCGAACACGAGGAAGGTCAAATATAGCTTTGCCAGCAGGCTTAAGAAACCATTCCATCAACGGCTCCCACTCAGTAATAAGCCAGATAGCTCGCAGAACATAAGGGGGACAGATTAGATGTCCGTGACAATAACGGATGACACAGTCATAGGAAAGACGGATGTTGAATTGTTCTCGGAGTTCCCTGCAGATTTCCTTTACTCCCCACCCGGTCTCCTTGTGGATGAGACCATTGTAAAGAATCTGCGGGAGTTCCAGATTATACCGACTCCTGCCCCATCTCCGCATACGAAGTCTCCTTTTTATTTTTGTAATACGCCTCGTGGTTCTCTTGTAGGAGAACCATCCACGGTATCCCGGTTACCGCCTCCAACTTCTTCG
>JAGHBZ010000460.1 GCA_021160705.1 Candidatus Sumerlaeota bacterium | reverse complement strand
GTATAACTTAGTCACCAGAGATATCGAGATGGAATTCATTCCGATGTGCAAAGAAGAGAACCTGGCTATTGTTGTCTGGGCACCACTGGCTGGTGGGTTTTTAACCTGCAAATATAAATCAAATAGCTCAACAAATGTAAAAGGACGCCTTGTAGAAGTCGGTGAGCTTGAGACAGATAGCTGGAAACGAAGAGCAACCGAGAGAAATTTCCGAATCCTTGAAGTAGTAGAGGAAATTGCCAAAAATAGAGGAGTCACCTGTGCACAGGTATCCCTTGCCTGGATAAGAGGAAAGGAGGAAATAACCGCCCCTATACTTGGTGCAAGAACTATAGAGCAAATTGAGGACAACCTTGGATGTCTTGAGGTTGAACTCAATGAAGATGAAATGAAACGCCTTGATGAAGTCAGCAAACCCTGGGAACCCTATCCTTATGAATTCATTAGACTCTGGGGAAGAAAATGAGCAGTTGTCCTATCAATTTGGTTTCTAAAAAACTTAAGCTATATATTGCTCTGAACAAATTAAAAGATTCAATTCGATTAACATAACCAAAAGGCATAAGACAAATTGAGGTTAAATATTTGTAATTTGGACTGGATAGAGCGGGAGAGGTTCACGCTGGATTCAATCACCGCACAAAAATACTTTGGAGAAAGAGTGAGGATAGGAAGTTGTTATGAAAGATAAAACATCTATGGGGAAAACTGAGACGATGAGCACCAAGGTTTATCCCAAGGCAGACAGACCTACAATTTATTTTATCGGCGTTACCACAAGTAAATCTTCTATTATGAAAGTCTTCCCGGAATGGGCAAGATTCTTAGGGCTTTCAAATGCGAGGATTCGTGGCATTGATTTCAGACAACATGATGAACCCTCAAAATATAGAAAGGCTGTTGAGTTTATTAAACACGATGAGCTCTCGCTGGGTGCACTGGTCACTACTCATAAAATTGATTTGCTGAAAGCCAGCCGAGACCTCTTTGATGAGCTTGACACGTATGCACGGCTGATGGGAGAAATCAGTTGCATTTCAAAACGAGAAGGCAAACTAATAGGTCACGCCAAAGACCCTATAACCAGTGGCTTAGCACTGGAGTCTTTTCTCCCTGAAAATTACTGGACTGAAACTGGCGCAGAGGTCTTTGTGATGGGTGCAGGGGGGTCTTCTATTGCAATTACCTGCTATTTAATGAAAAAAGAACACGGAGCAAATCGCCCTTCAAAAATTATTGTCTCAAATCGCAGTGAACCCCGACTTAAAGAGATACAAAGAATCCATAAAATGCTCAATGCTGACATCCCTTGCGAATATTATCACACCCCTAAACCAGAACTTAACGACAAAATTATGCAAAAACTTAAACCATATTCCCTGATAATTAATGCCACAGGATTGGGAAAAGATGCGCCGGGCTCTCCAATCACAGATGCGGGAGTTTTCCCGGAGAATGGAAAAGTCTGGGATTTCAATTACCGGGGAGACCTGGTTTTTCTTGACCAGGCAAGAGCACAACAAAAACAGAAAAACCTCCACATTGAAGACGGGTGGATTTATTTTATTTATGGCTGGCTTCACGTAATTGCTGAGGTCTTCCATATTGATATTCCAACTTATGGTCCCGTCTTTGACAAACTTACAAAAATTGCTGAGGAAAGTTGCGGTAGAAGACCAAAAGAAAAGTGACTATATACCCTGAGGATAATCGGACTCTTCGGGCTCTATGATAAAGCATTTGAACCAGAAGACATAGCACCCTCTGAGGAAACAGCAAGGATGTAGAGAAGAGAGCATTCCGTGAGACCCGGCTTCTTCCTAGTGAGGGGAATCAATTATCCGGTATGCCAGGGGGACATCCAGCGAAAGGTTATCGTAGGCTATAATGCTTCCGCCAAAATGAGACAAGTCAAGGAACTTTTGTTGTTTGTGGTTTCTTCTTATAAGTGTCCTTTTTCCTATTACAAAGAAAAGAGCCGTTTATTAGATTTATTTTACTTGCCTCTCATCACTCGCAAAAGTATGTCTATGTATGAGCTATTAAGTTGTGCAATGGTCTTATTTTCGCACCAAAGCAATTTCAGAGTAGTGGCTAAGGCTCGGAGATAGAATATTCGGCTGGTAGTTTAAAAACCGACTAACCGACTTAAACCGACTAACCGACCTAAACCGACTGAACCGACTGAACCGACTAAACGGACATAACGGAAAAAACAATATTACCATTATCTACCCCAGAGCGCCCGCAGAGAGATAACCACTCCCACACACGCGTTTACAATGTTCGGAGTTCACTCATTCCTGAACCTGAAGAGAGCTGAGTAGCTTATACTTATCCCTTCAGGATGGAATTGATGTCCTGTTCAGGGTCACTGATAAGGTGTATGTCGTAGTTCTCAACCAGAATATTGAGTATCTCTTCATTTACCCAGGCAGGGATAATAGGACCGATATACATACCTTTCAGCCCGAGCGAGAGCAGACTCCAGAGAATAGCCACAGCTTTTTGTTCCATCCACATCAGGATAATAGAAAGTGGTAGTTCATTTACACTCACTCCAAAGAGTTCAGCCAGTGCTGTGGCAACATCAATGGCAACAATCGCATCGTTGCATTGACCGATGTCAATGAGTCGCGGAATACCCTCAATCTCACCGAGGTCTAAATCATTGAATCTATATTTACCACAGGCAAGCGTGAGAATCACCGTATCTTTGGGCAGGCGTTGGACAAATTCACGATAATACTCATCTTTCTTCAGCGGTGCATCACAGCCACCCACAAGGAAGAAGTGGCGAATCTTGCCCTGTTCCACGAGTTCTTTTATCCTGGGTGCCAGCGAGAGAATTACTGATTTTGAGAACCCTGTGGTCAATACGACATCGCCGGGCTTATCCTCAAGTTCTGGCAGTGACTTTGCTGTCTCAATCACCGGACTAAAATCGTATCCATCAATGTGCTTCACTCCCGGAAGTCCAGTAACACCCATAGTAAACATCCTGTCCCTGTACGAATCTTTTGGCAGTAGCACACAGTTGGAGGTGCCGAGAATCGCCACAGGATACTGAGCAAACAGCGTCTTCTGGTCAAACCAGGCTTTGCCGAGATTACCTACCAGGTGGCTGTACTTTTTCAGTCCGGGATAACTATGAGCAGGGAGCATCTCAGAATGGGTGTAAATATTAATCCCGGTATCCTGAGTCTGTTTGAGCAATTCTTCAAGTGCCTTCAGGCTATGCCCTGTGACAAGAATGCCGCGCCCTTTGACAGTACCTGTCTGCACTTCAGTAGGTTCAGGTTCGCCATACGTCTTGATATGAGCCTCTTTAAGGAGTTTCATAACCTTCACATTCATCTTGCCAGCGTAAAGCGCGAACTGCACAAATCGTTCAGCGTCAAAATTAACATTAGTTAACGTTGTGTACAGTCCATCAGCCACAAAATGCTCCACCTCACTGTCAGTGTAGCCGAGTTCTCGCGCATGGTAAAGATAAGCGGCGATGCCCTTTCCAATATAGATTAAATTATCCTGCAACCGAGCAATAGTGGGCACTTTACCACAAACCCCGCTTACTGTACATCCTGTTCCCTTTGCAGTCTGGGAACATTGATAACAAAACATCTTTAAAGCCTCCATAATAATTACCTCCTATAGTTAATATTTCCGGGTACTTCTTTTTCTGGTATAAATACCAACACACCTACTACACCCTTCAGATTTCTTTTATCAATCTTTTTGATTTTTTTTTACGAATCTTTCTTTTTCTCCTTAGGATAAACGCCGACAAGGTCGGCAATCTTTGTTCTGGCTAAATATGCTTTGACGGTCTCATTTACACTCTTAATCATACTGCCAAATATACATTTCATCCCATCACAAATCGGTGTGCCAAGAATACAATTACTTGGCTCAAGGGGACCATCAATTGACTCAACTACCTCAAGTAGACTAATGCTCTGAGCGGGTCTTCCCAGCACATATCCACCCCGAGGACCACGTACAGCCCTGACCAATCGGACTCGTGCAAGGCGCTGAAGAACCTTTGATAAATGGTTTTCAGAGGCGTTGAGCTTCGTGGCAATTTCACGCGTTGAAACCACCCGCTCCGGATACACTGCAAGGTAGACCACTGTATGGATTGCCAGGGCTGCCGCCTCGGAGAATTTCAAAATATTTTTCATTGTAATTCAGATAAAAATAGTAAAGTAGTACCACAATACTAATTTTTTGAAATCTTTGTCAAGCTCCAAATTCAAAAAAATTAAATTTTTTTTGGCCCGAGCATATCGTAGTATTAATTTCCCTTTCTCAGTAAAGCGAAAAATCTCATTATCTCAGAGGTATCC
>JAGHBZ010000226.1 GCA_021160705.1 Candidatus Sumerlaeota bacterium | reverse complement strand
TTGATATGTTCCCTAGCCAATACCTCCAGTGGAGCATAACAACAAGGACTCCGCAATATGTCTTTGAAATCCATTGACACGCCTGTGGATTTTTTTTCAATATGAACAGTAGTATTGCTTATCAATATGGAAAAAAGAAATCAATTTTTATAATCAGAGAGGAGAATTATAAATGTTTAATGAGCGAAGCCTTCAATGGCTCGGAGTTAGTATAATTGGCATTATGTTTTTCGCTGGTATTAGTGGATGTCAGTTGGTGCGAAGGATACAAAACACAATGACCAGAATCATCACTCCCACCAAACTTAATCCCGACCATCTTATCAAAATCAAGAGTATCGTTGAAGACGCAATAAATAACAAGGTCACACCAGGAGCAGTGGTAATAATTGGTACACCTACAAAAACGTACTATCAACAAGCATTTGGCAGATTGACCTACGATGAAAATTCTCCTCCAATGACCACAAAGACAATCTTTGATATGGCTTCTGTAAGCAAAGTTGTGGGTACTGCCACTGCTACGATGTTGCTAATTCAGGATGGCAGACTCTCACTAACCGACCCGGTCAGCAAATTCATTCCTGAATTTGCCACCCCCGAAAAAGCAAAAATCACAATCTATCATCTGCTTACGCATACATCTGGACTGGCTGCATACACCTCAGTAAATAAAGTCAAGGCTACAGCTGACCCTGAACTACCCGCTCACGAAAATCTCATAAGATTCATTAGTAAAATGCCTCTCAAATATAAAACTGGAAAAGGCTATACGTATAGCTGCTTAAACTACCTGACCCTGGCATATATCAATCAGAAGATTTTAGGATATAATCAAGATACTTTCCTTAAAGAGCGTGTGTATAAACCCCTGGGAATGCTGGATACCACCTATTTTCTGACGCCTGAACAGAAGAAGCGCTCCGCACCCACCATAAAATCTGCTACCGAATTTCGGCAGGGTGAAGTCCACGACCCGCTGGCTCATTACTCAATCAGCAAGGCATACGCTCCGGGAAATGCAGGACTATTCTCCACTGCTGAAGACCTGGAAAAATATTGTCGAATGATACTGAACCGCGGCACCTATAACGGCAAGGAAATCCTTAAGCCCGACGTGGTACATTTGATGACAACGGTCCAGACTCCTCCCGCGGTTGAAGAAAAAAGGGCGATTGGATTTGACGTCTGGGAAACATTTCCCTGGTCTACACCGCTAAATCAAAAGATTGGTCGCGAAGTTGTCGGGCATACGGGTTATACAGGCACACTTATCAGAATTGATAAGTATGCTGGCAATTATTTGATTTTGCTGACCAATCGTGTCTATCCGAATGATAAGGCAAAAGTGACACCTCTTCGCAAGGCTATAATGAGAGTCTTGCTGGAGAGCTGCCCACTTTATAAGGACATCGTGGCAAAACAACCAGAAACAAAATAAACTGCAGACCTACCTCGCAAAAACCGTGAAAAAAAAGTGGAACATACTTCTCAGCGACCTTGACTACGACGAAGATGAATTGAAAGCAGTGAATCAGGTTCTGGACTCCCGATGGCTTACTATGAGTGAACGTGTAGAAGAGTTCGAACAACGCATCAGCACAACATTTGGTATCAATGAAGTGGTTATGTTGAGCAGCGGTACTGCCGCCTTACATCTGGCACTTAGAGCCTGTGGGTGCTCTCCCCACGACGAAGTTATTGTGCCTGCATTATCCTTTGTGGCTACTGCAAATGTGGTGCTCTACTGCCGGGCAACCCCTGTGTTTGCCGACATCTGTTCACTTCAGGAACCCACTATCTCACCACAAGCCATCCAACGACTAATCACAGAAAGAACCAGAGCTGTCATAGTAATGCATTACGCCGGGTTCAGTTGCCAGATGGCTGAAATTATAGATATCATTAAACACGCTGAACAAAAATACAGCCGCAAAATCTGGCTTATTGAAGACTCTGCACACGCTATTGGCGGCAAATATACTGACGAACAATGGCTGGGGTGTATTGGCGATATTGGATGTTTTAGCTTCTTCTCAAACAAGAATCTTCCCACCGGCGAAGGCGGCATGCTGGTGACAAACAATCCGGAAATCGCCCACACCGCCCGACTACTTCGCTCCCACGCCCTCACTCGTTCCACTATCCAGCATCACTATTATGGACAGACTGATTATGACGTCATAGAGCTTGGATATAATTATCGTCCTACTGAGATTACCGCAGCACTGGCTTTATCTCAGCTCAAAAAGCTCAATCACAATAATCAGTATCGGGCAGAACTCACTGCATATTATCGTCAACTCCTCCAGCACCATCCTGACCTCCTCATCCCTTTTCCTCAGCCGAATAAAACCGGCACACCTGCATTCCATATCTTTCCTGTTCTGTTTCCCGATGAAAAGACCGCAAAAGGCGTGAGAGATTTCCTTCACAAACAGGGAATACAAACAAGTCATCATTATCGTCCAATACCCGACTTTACTTATTACAGGAAACGTTTTGGTGACCAGTCACAGGATTTACCGATTACTTATGAATACAGCCGACGAGAACTCACTCTTCCGCTCCATCCTCTTCTGTCAAAGGAGGATGTAGCCTGCGTCGTCCAGACAATCACAGAGGCTCTGAGTAAAACCAAATGAAACTCTCAGTCATAATCCCTGTATACAATGAACGTCGCACTATTGAAATTCTACTGGAGAAAGTTAGACGTGTTCCTATTGAAAAAGAAATCATTATCGTTGATGGGAATTCCATTGATGGCACACGGGAAATCCTGAAAAAACAGGAGCAATTCCCGGACACACGAGTTATCTATGAACCTGCACGTCGTGGTCGGGGTAAAGCCATAAAAGAAGGACTGAAAATCGCTAACGGCGACATCGTCATCTTTCAGGATGCTGACCTTGAACTCGACCCCACTGATTACCCCAAACTCATCGCTCCTATTGAAAACGGCAACGCTCAGGTGGTGTTTGGCTCGCGTTTTCTCAGAGGCAAACCCAAGATGCGCTTCCTTCAGTATTGGGGGAATAAGCTCATCAATTTTTTTGTAAATACGCTATATGGCACCAAGCTTACGGATGTGGAGACCTGCTACCAGGTGTTTCCATTAAGCGTTATACGGGAGATAGAAGTTCACAACAATGATTTCGCCTTTACCGTTGAACTCACTATAAAACTCATCAAACGTGGCTTTAAAATCCTTGAGATTCCCATTACCTATATTCCCCGTGGGAGACTTGAAGGCAAAAAGATATACTGGAAAGATGGTATTGTCTCCCTCTACACGATTTTTAAGTACAGGTTCTTTGCTCATTGAACTTATTTATTTTTTCTGAACACTATTGACATATTCCTTCGTGAACATTATAAAAAAATATCTTTTTTTTTACGACCATAAGATAACTTAGCATAGTATAGGAGAACGGAAAAATGACAAAAGCAGAAATCGTTAGACTGGTCAAGGCACGAACCGGGTTAACCCGTCAACAGGCTTTGAATGCCGTTGAAATTTTTTTAGAAAGTATAAAAGACGCCCTGAAAAGAGAAGAGCGGGTATGCCTCGTGGGATTGGGGACTTTCTTTGTGCGACACCGCAGGAAACGTAAAGGCAGAAACCCAAAAACTGGCGAACTAATTTCTGTTCCCGAGAAGAAAATCCCTGCGTTTCGTGCTGGACGCGAGTTTCGCAACGTGGTCAAACAATAATCGCCATTCTCTGGCTTATAACCAGTTAACGCAAAAGCAAATTCTCAGCTAACTTTATTAAACAAATATTTTTCTACCCATTGTAATCTTTTTGGCTTGATAGAAAATACCAACACCTTACACCACAAATTGAATCTCATCCGTACACACTATCTTTAAAAGCCCAGAGTATTCGTAGTGTTACTCTGGGCAACGAGACTCTGCAACAAAATTTCAAATTAACCTTGATAAGGTTGCATAACAAGGCTTAAACACTTTCAGGGTATTATGGGCAACTTTAAGTTTTACACAGGTTGAGTAAAAAATTGTTAAAACATATACCTGAGAAACAGATTTACGGCCCACTGCCTTTAGCAATTTTAGGTGTTTATATAAAATTTTTAGC
>JAGHBZ010000212.1 GCA_021160705.1 Candidatus Sumerlaeota bacterium | reverse complement strand
GCAACATTATCCTAATAATACAATTTCATAAAATTACCTTATAATTAGGTGAGATAACGACAATATTATTTCTATTGCAAAATCCTGCATACAGGATACAATAGTAATGTTTGCAATTTGGGGAGTGAGTTATTATGAAAGCAATAACAAGAAAGGGTCTTCTTGTGCTCGTGGGGATATTGATAGCGGGTGGAATATTCTGGGCGATTGTAGAGAGTCTATCCGGGCAAGCGTTCCACGACGAGATTCCCACGTATGTAGTAAAACGCCAACCATTTAAAGTGACTATCAAGGCGATTGGAACTCTGGAGGCAATCTCTTCTAAAGCGATTACCGCACCATTTAACGGAAAGATTGTGAAACTTGTTCCTGAAGGTACATTTGTCAAAAAGGGTGACCCGGTAATCTGGTTTGATACAACAGACCTGGAGCAGGATAAACAAAACCTGGAGACAGAGATAAAACTTGCTGAATCCAGGGTGAATCAGCTTGAAGATGAGCTACGCCTCCTGGAGAAGAAACAACAAATGGCTATCAAATCTCAACAGGAAAAAATAAAATACCAGGAGGTGGTCTATCGTGATGCGCAGTTGAACTACGAGACGGAAAAGAAGCTGGTTGAGCGGAGTCTGACACCCCGTTCGCATCTTGATGAAGCAAAACTCGCACTGCTTCAGGCAGAGCTCGCCCTTAAACAGGAGAAAATAAACCTTACCAAAATGCTTGAGAGTAACAGGTCTCAATTGGTCTCCAAAAAAGCAGAAATAGAGAAGGCTAAAATTGAGCTTGAACACAAAAAGAATAAAATGGCACAGACGATGCGAAAATTGGAAAAAGCAATCCTCAAAGCACCGGGTAGCGGATACGTGATTTATCTACCTATCTGGAAAGGCGGCAGGATGGAGAAACCCGCGGAAGGCGACCAGGTCTACACCAGATTTACTCTGGCACAGATTCCTGACTCATCCACTATGCTGGCAACTGTGCCTGTTAATGAAATCGACATCGACCAGGTCAAACCTGGTATGAAGGCAGTTGTCCGTGTGGAGTCCATACCTGATAAATTATACCCAGCCGAAGTGAGCAGTAAAAGCATAGTGCCTGTGACGGAGTCCTCGTTAAGGAGTCTTTTTGGCGGGACACAAACCGCAGCTAAAGAGTTCGAAGTCAAGGCAAAAATACTTGAGAATGACGAACGATTTCGTCCGGGAATGACTGCAACCGTTGATATTATAGTTGCTGACAGAAAGGATGCGTGTGTTGTTCCACTGGTGGCTATTAAAGAAGAAGATGGGAAAAAATTTGTTTTTCTTAAAGAACCGAACTCGTACAGGAAAGTAGAAGTCAAAGTAGGACTGGTAAGTGATACCTACGCAGAAATATTAAGCGGAGTAAAGGAAGGCGACGAGATTTATTTGCGAGACCCCGAAGAACGGATTAAGAAACTTGGGCTACTGGAAAAAGTCAAAACAGGCAGACAAGGACAAAATATTCCATTGCAGTCCGCTAAATAAACCTTATTTCAAGAATGGATAGAAGCAGTATAAAAGACATTGAGAAAAACCTGATAACTCTCTTTGAACAAGGAGGAGAGGATGCAGTCCCGCAAATGGTAGACTCATTACTTTCAGCAGGGCTCAACGCTGGTGCCACTGATATTCACCTTGAGTGTTTTCGCGACTCAGTATTAGTGAAGTTTCGCCTTGATGGAAAACTTCACCAGGTTGCCCGATTGCCAAAAAAATGTCAGGAGAATATTATTGCTCGCTTGAAAATCCTCTCAAAGGTCGCCAGCTTCAAAACCAGAGAACCTCAGGATGGCAGGATTGAAATTACCTCTCAGAGTGGCGAGCCAGTTGTTCTGCGAAGTAGTTTTCTGCCCACACTCTATGGGGAGAAGGTAGTTGTACGTATTCCAGACCCTTCGCATCTCCAGTTTGAGATTGATACACTTGGAATGCCTTCTGAGCTTCAGGACAAACTCATCACTCTTGTGCAATCCCTTCAGGGAACACTTCTCCTTACAGGTCCAAGCAGCTCAGGCAAGACTACCACCATCTACGCCATTTTGAAATATCTCCACAAACATTTTTCCGAGCAAATTAACATTATGACTGTGGAAGACCCAATAGAAGCAAGCCTGGATGGGGTGAATCAGACTCAACTTGATATTGCTGGTGGTCTGGATTATCCCGACGCACTTAAAGCGATGTTGCGTCAGGACCCTAATGTGCTTGTGGTCGGCGAAATTAGAGACGCTCGCACCGCCCGGATTTGTATAGAAGCCGGTCTGACCGGGCATCTGGTCATCAGTACTATTCATAGTGGCGAGGCAGTAGGTGTGGTTAGCAGGCTTCTTAATATGGGAATAGAACCTTTTCTCATTGCTTCCTCTCTAAGTGGAGTAATAGCGCAACGGCTGGTTCGTGTTGTGTGTAGACACTGCCTCACACACCGTCCAGCCACTGCGCAAGAAAAGTACCTGCTCGGAATACCTGAGAACGAACCTTTGACTGTTTCTGAAGGCAAGGGTTGTCCGAACTGCAATTATAGCGGGTTTTCTGGTCGGACTGGAATCTTTGAAATGCTAATTTTAGATAAGAGATTTCGCGACCTTATTCTTAGAAGCTCCACTACTGAACAATTGCGTCACTACGCCATCTCCAGAGGTATGCGAACCCTGCGTCAGAACGCACTCGCAAAAGTTCGTGATGGTATTACCTCACCTTCCGAAGTACTCTACTTATTTATTACCCATTAATTCAAAACGCCTGCAGGACTCAGTGCTTGAGTGATCTTTAATCCGCTGGTACATAAATATACTCCCCTCTGGGCGCTAAAGAATAAAAGTACAGTGGACTGGAATTGATACGGAAATCTTAAGTAACTCAGCCGCTGGTCTACAGAGAGTATAATACCCTCTCCACAGGCGTTAAGAGTAGAGGTCAATAAGAACACTTTTTGTTAGGGGGCGTTTAAACGAAAACGAACCCCTTAACCTCAAAAACGTCTTTCAACCCCATTAAGCTAAAGTAAACTGTGAGCTCTAAATCGAGCCCGGTCCTTTTAGCTTACATCCTTGTGCTACGGCGTCTGTCTCTGTTATCTCTGCGGGGTCGAGCCTCGTTGACTTTAATGACACGCCCTTTAAGTTCCTTACCATTAAGGGCTTTGATTGCAGCATTCGCTTCGTCTTTCGCCGTCATCTCCACAAAGCCAAATCCTCTGGACTCGCCAGTATATCTGTCTTGGATGACAGTGGCGGAGCTAACTTCACCAAATGCTGAAAACTCCTGTCGTAAATCCTCGTCGGTTACCTCGCGGGACAGATTGCCCACGTAAATGTTCATCGTCTAAATTCTCCTTTTCTTCTTATTGTTTTACCTTGTTGTCTATCGGTGGGATTCGAACGCCGGAGGGGAGTATAAGATACTACCGGATACGTTTTATTCGTTCGAGTTTCTCACCAATAATACAAACTTAACTCTATTAAATCCTAAACGCCCTTTCCCTGTCAATCTAAATGTCAATTTTTTTTATAAATCCTCCTGGCAACACAGAAATAAAATTTGTGTTGCACTTTAATTTACTAATAATATCAGGTAAGATTGCGCCTCTGAGACATTTCAAGAAAAAGTAATCTGTCTCTAAAACACATCCAAAAACTTTTATCCAAAATGACCATCTCTGGAGTAAGAGGAAGAGAAGGATATATAGATAAATCCCGGCATTATGGTTTTTCACTTCGTTTAGCTAATTTACCAGGTTTAAATCGAGTGTACGGATAATACGAGAGAGCAGAGCCCTGTTATTAAGAAAAGGGAGCCTATTAAGTGGCTGATATTTGCTTGCCAGTGGGGTGCTACTCTGCCAGAATTGTTTTCCATACTTGCTGAGTTAAATTTTTGCCAGAGTGCACCTAAATGATTT
>JAGHBZ010000114.1 GCA_021160705.1 Candidatus Sumerlaeota bacterium | reverse complement strand
GTATATATCAGTATTCCTGATTGATTTTTCATTTACAGTTGACTTAAGATATTTTTGTTAAGTTAATGTAATATTTTAAGAATACACAAACCGAGTCACTATGGCAAAAGATAAGAAGAAAAAAAGTATCGGAAGAAAACAGACTCAGCCATCAAAGCAGGTGGGCAAGGGGGTTAAGGGTGAGGCTGTCTCTGCTGCCGAGATTTTTACACCTTTCCGTCTGATTGTGATGTTTCTTATAATTGAAGCGTGTATCATTGTGTTAATGAAAGACAATTATTACATTGCCCATCACACTGCAGCTGCCAGAAAAGCTGCAAAAGAACACCATTATGATAAAGCAATCAAACACTATTTAAAGCTGTTTAAGATAGCCCCGAATAGTGACACGGTAAACCTGGAAATGGGGAATACATATTTTGCAATGGGTGATTACGAGCGTGCGATATTCCATTATCAACGTCTTCTTGAGCACACTTCCAAGATTGCGGGGATTAATTCAAAACTGGCTCTGTGCTATTTAAAGAAAAATGATAGGACTCGTGCACTGGAGTATTTCAGACGTGAATTAGAGACCAATAAACGAGACCCGTATGCGAATTTCTATATAGGAGAAGATTATTTACTTCGGGGTGATTACCAGCGTGCTGCACGGCATTTTCAGGTTATTGCACACGATAAAAGATTCAGGAAAAAATTAGAGAAATACTGGAAGGAGATTGAGCAGAAGTTACTTACCTCTGATACCCTTATCTCTCAGTCATAACATCGGGAGATAGGGAATCAGGGGTCCCGGGATTGCCCTTGACTCAAAGAATACATTTACTTTATAACAATATAAAATTAAATAGAGACGAAAAAATAGAATGGCTCGGTTAGTAATAGACTCTGGAATAGACAGCGGAATGGTTTATCCACTCACTGAGGACATTACTACTCTTGGACGCAGTCCATCCAATTCCATCCAGATAATCGACCGAAAAGTATCACGATTTCATACCGAGATTCAGCGAATGAACAACCAGTATATCCTGAGAGATTTAGGGAGCAAGAATGGTACATATATTAATGACCAATTGATTACAGAGCCTTATACTTTACAAAACAACGATAAGATTCGAATTGGTGATACCGTGATGTATTTTGAGATTGAGGCTAAGGAGGAAGAAGAGAGAGACACGACTACTCGTTCAGTGCGATTAGTCTCAGAGCCAGAGTGGGGCGAGGAAAAACAGGCTATCTCTGTGCTTTCCAAACCTGAACTCAGTTACAAAGTGGATAGCTCAACCACCGAGCTATTGAAGGACTCCACTCATCGGCTGGAGATACTTTACCAGGTCGGCGAGACCATATGTAGTATTTTAGACGTCAATACGTTGCTGAATAAAATTATGGAGATACTTTTTAATGTAATTCAGCCAGACAGGGGCTGTATTTTGCTCAAGGACGAAAAGACAGGGCAATTTGTACCCAGAGTGGTAAAGACACGTGAAGAAGAGGAGATTTCTATTAGCCAGCACATAGTAGAGCGGTGCATACAGGAGAAAGTATCTATCCTGGTGAGCGATGCTACCTCCGACCAAAGATTTAAGGAAGTGGATAGCGTCATAATGGAGCGTATACGTTCTGCTATGTGTTCCCCTCTGGTTTTTAAGAATGAAGTCTTTGGAGTTATTTACGTGGATACCAGAAGTCGTTTGATTTCTTATGGTCAGGAGGAGCTGGAATTGCTTACAGGTGTAAGCAATCAAGCAGCAATGGCAATTGTAAATGCCCGGTTGCATGAACGACTGGTTGAGCAGTCGAAACTGGAGAAGGAGCTGGAGATTGCCCGAACCATCCAGATGAACCTCCTGCCAAGGAGTGACCCGGAGATTGAGAACTTTGAGGTGGCAGCAACCAGTATCCCTGCAAAAAAAGTTGGTGGCGACTACTACGATTTTCTTGAGCTCCCACAGGGGCAATGGGGGGTTGCTGTGGGTGATGTGTCAGGCAAAGGTGTGCCAGCAGCTATCTTAATTGCTACGGTTCGCGCACTTTTAAAGAGTGAGTCCACTCGTCCAAGGGCATCGGTGACCAGTGTGGTGAGTAAGGTTAATATTCTTACCTGCCACGATGTGACTGGAAATATTTTCATAACTCTTGTGTATGGCGTATTGAACCCGCACACCCGAAGTTTTGAATACACCAATGCGGGTCATTGTCCCCCCTTACTATTTGACCCTCAGGGAAATGTCCGCTCGCTCAGTGTGGGTGGGTTTTTTATGGGGTTGATGGAGAATACGGAATATCGTAAAGAGGTCGTCAAACTCCCGCCGGGCTCTGTATTGGTCATCTATAGTGACGGGCTGGTGGACACTATGGACGTCGCAGGAAACTTCTTTGGTCTGGAACGCCTGAAAAAGATTATCTCTGAGAATCGCACTAAATCTGCCACCGAGCTCCGGGATATTATTTTACACCAACTTGATGAATTTCGCGGCGAGGCTGAGGTATTTGACGATATGACGCTCGTCGTGATTAAATCCTTGTAATACATCGCCTCTACGTGGTAATATATCCTCTGCAATTTTTCCACAAAAAATCCAAGACTTAATGAGATGTAATTTCAAAATAGTGTGCTTTATACTGGGGTTTCTATGGTGGAGTAGAGTACATCTCGCCGCACAACCGTTTACAATCACTGCGGAAGTTGACCATAACAAGATTACATTGAGCGAGTCAGTGCGGTATACCGTCAAGGTAAGTGGCACAAGACAGGGGTTGCCCACGCCTCAGTTGCCGAATTTTCCCGGGTTTGTGGTATTGCAGTATTTGCCTACCTCCACGCAGATTTATCAAACAATGGGGACATTTGAAATCAGTCTGGTAAGTGGTGCGGTGCTCAAGCCGACCGCTGTTGGCAAATTTACTATCCCACCAGCATCAGTGGTGTATGAGGGCAAAATCTATAAGAGCAACTCAGTGACCATTGAGGTGGTAAAAGAAAGTTCTGCTCTGATTCCACAAAAACTGGCAAAACTCGGTGTCATCTCTGCGTCCACTGATGACCCGCGCCTTAATAGATGGCTCACAGGAAGACTCTTTTTGTTGGCTGAGGTCTCACCAGCAGAACCGTATATTGGACAGCCAGTGACTTTGAGTTATTATTTATATGATGATGGCGTGCAGATTGCTGCACCGCAATTTCTTCTCCCTGAACCTCAATATAAAGATTTCATCAAACAGGTGATTAAGGAACCCCAAGGGTTAAAATTTGTCCGCAAAAGTGTGGAAGGCAGACTCTATGACGTAGCGCTTGTGCGGTCTCTGGCACTAATCCCCACAAAGACCGGCGATTTTTCGCTTGACCCGTTGAAAATGACCTGCAAAGTAGAAATCCCCACTCATCTGCGGAGCAGACGTAGGTCCAGACCTCGCAGTATGTTTGATGACGATTTCTTTGACTCATTTTTTAATGACCCATTTTTCTCTTCGCCATTTGATAGAAACAGGGTCCCGGCAATCCTGCCGTCACAACCCGTGACTATCAGTGTAAAACCCCTGCCTGAACCTGCCCCGCCTGATTTCTCCGGTACGGTGGGAGATTATACCCTCCAGTCCTCGGTTGATAGAACCACTGCGCGTGAAGATGAACTTATAACATTGAAACTCAAATTTACCGGTACCGGTTACGTGGATAGTATTGCTCCGCCAAAGTTAGCCAGTACTCCTGATTTTGAGGTCTATAGCTCAAAGAGCAAAAGTAAGACCATTCCCGTAGCCGGCACTCTCGGCGGGGAAAAGGAGTTTGAGTTCGTGCTCCGTCCAAAACGACCGGGTAAATTGACCGTTCGACTAATGGATTACGTGCTCTTTAACCCCGATAAAAAACAATATCAGCGCCTCTCTGTTGAGCCGATTCAACTTAACATTGCGGCAGTGAAAAAAGAGCAACCCCTTGTCATCGCAGAAGCCAGAAGGACTAAACCTGGTGGAGTTAATTCCGCTGGGGAGCAGGAAACCGTTGTGACTGTTGGCAGAGATATTAATTACATACATACAGGAGAACTGCGATCTTTACGAAAAGCGGGCTATATTTTTATGAGCAGGCTGGTATTGCTGCTCCAGTTATTTCCTGCACTTGCGGTAGTGCTGGCGCTTGTGGTCAGCCAGCGTCAACAACGTCTGGCAGCTGACCGCGGACTGGCTCGCAGAGTCTATGCCAGAGGGGTTGCCGCACGTCGGTTGCGCCTGGCTAAAGACGCCCTTAAACACAATAATCCTGATGAGTTCTTTGCCGAGGTCTCAAGGGCAATGCGGGGTTTTATCGCTGATAAACTTAATAAACCCGCTGCCAGTCTGACTATTGAAGAGGCTATTAATGAGCTCAATAACCATTCTGTCCCAGAGGAACTCTGCCGCCAGATTAAAGAAATTCTTGAACAATGCGACGTTGCTCGTTACGCTTCAGTCAATCCAACTCCTGAAGAAATGAACCGCCTCTTTCAGCAATCTGCACGTATCATTAATTCCCTGGAGAAACTGCTGTGATGAAAACTACAATTGTTTTATGCTGTATGGTTGCGAGCTTATCTTTTTGCTTTAATGTATATGGTGTCAGTAAGCCTGCCAGCAATGAAAATACGTCTGCTTCTTCGCTTTTCGCAAAAGCAAACCAACTCTATCAACAGGGAAAATTTAAAGAAGCCGCTCAGCTATCAGCGGCTGATTGATATGGGGTATAATAGTCCAACCCTGTGGTACAATCTTGGTAACTCTTATGTAAAATCTGGCAAAACAGGCAGTGCAGTGGTCGCCTATGAGCGAGCTCGTCGGTTCGCACCCAGAGATTCTGACCTCCGGGAAAACCTGGTACTAATCTCGCCCCCAGAGAATCTCCGCAAACCCTTTATTCTGCTTCGTCCTTTTGTGAGTCTTATCCATTATTTCTCGCTTAATGAACTGTTTATCCTGTGCGAGATTCTTTATGTATTTTTGTGTGTAGTGATTATTGCCAGTCTCCTGAAGGTCTCCTCGGTGGTCTCCTCCATTGCTCGACGCCTGATTAAGCCGATTCTGATACTATTTGTTATATTTCTTGTTTTCTTTGCGGTGAATTTTTATCAGGAAGTGATGACCACCTACGGAGTTATCATCCACGATAAGACCATTGCTCGCAGTGGACCCGGGAGCGAGTTTACCGAGATTATGGTACTGCCGGAGGGCACAAAGTTCCGTTTGCTCGCTGAACAATCAGATGGCTGGGCTAAAATTCGTATACCTGACGGTCAGACAGGCTATATCCCTTCATCTGCCTTTGAAAAAATCTAATTAATGTTTTTGTCCAATAGAGAGCACGTTTGAAAATCGCTAAGGCTGGAGAGATAGGGTTACTATCTGTGAGAATTGTTGTTTTTCTTTTTACTTTAGCACTATAAGGACTGCCTGCTCCGGACAGTCAGGAAAATACGGACACCGCACACATTCACTCCAGACCTTATGGGGTAATTCATTTTTCGAGATATTAGAAAATCCAAGTTTCACAAAAAACTCGGGTATCATAGTGAGTGCAAATACACGACGCACACCAAGGGAGCGAGCCTCACGAAGACAGGCTTCGACCAAAGATTTCCCGACCCCTTTATTTCTTACTTCATTGACCACTGCTAATGATTTTACCTCTGCAAGGTCTGCCCACGTTATATGAAGCGCACAACAACCCACAACCCCTTTTTCAGGTATCTCTGCTATAAAGAAATCTCGCAGGTTTTCATAGAGCTCCTGAAGTGAGCGGGGGAGAAGTGTATTATGTCGTGCATTGGCATTTATTATCTTATGGATGAGTGGGACATCCTCCATAAATGCTTTTCGGATTGTTACCTCTTTTTTCATCTTGTTTTGCCTATTAGATGAGTTTATTCGGGGTGGCGACTCTTCCATTGACCACTCCTTGAATTACGCTTCACGAACGACGCTTTGCGAGATACACTATTAATATTTCCGCAATAATCCGACCACCACACCTTTAATCTCCAGCCTCTGCTCATCAAGAAAGATAGGTTTGGCGTCCGGATTGGCTGGCTGGAGTCGGATTCGTCCATCCGAGTCCCGGTAAAACTTTTTTACGGTTGCCTCTTTGCCGTCAATTAACGCCACTATCATCTCGCCGTTTTCTGCGATATTACGCCGCTCCACGATGATATAATCGCCGTCTCGCACCTGCTCATCAATCATTGAGTCGCCTACAACACGAAGAACAAAATGCTCGCCACTCTTACAGAAGTCCTGAGGTACCTGTATCCATTGTCGGTCCTCCAGTGCTTCAATAGGCGAGCCCGCTGAGACCAATCCCAACACAGGTAATTCAATTGTCTGGAGTTGAACCTTATTTCCAACCAGCTCAATTGACCTGCCACGATTCCATTCTCGTTGTATGACGCCTTTCTCCTGCATATTCTTGAGGTGATTGTGGACTGTGGAGAGGGAGGAAATCCCCACTGCTTCAGCAATTTCCTCCAGTGTAGGTGCATAGCCGTATTTACGCAAATACCGCCGAATGTAATTGTAAATTTCTCGCTGGCGTTTTGTTAAATACACGTCTCTCGCACCCCATCCACATAAAATATACTATCTACCTTAAGGCGAAGAAAAATCGAAGTCAATCTAATTCTCCAGAAGAAATTTTCTCCATTATTCTTCTATTAGTCTTCAAGGGAAATAAAGATATGCGAGGAAAACTTGAGAAATAGTTGACTGTGAGTTTTCTATCTATTACTCTCTAATCTCTATTATGATAATTAAAAACGCGATATTTTTCAGGCGGGAAAAGTAAAAGAAGTTATAACCACCTAATACCTATCTGATGATTAAAATCTCAGGAGAGAATATTATAACCTGATGAAAGAAAAAGAACCTTTGAAGATTAAGAGTTCGTGGATTATGCGATTAAAAAGAACGTGAAAAGATGTCTTAATAAATTTAGAGTACAATGGAGAGAGAAGAAAAAATTAAATATTGGGTAAAATCAGCTGAGTATGACTGGAGAGTCGCTCATCACCTTTTTGAAAAGGGTGGATTATCCTTATGCACTATTTTTTGGACATCTAACAGTTGAGAATCTCTAAAAGCAAGTTTTGTAAGTAAATTTGGTGAGCCTCCACCTCTTATCCACAAACTTATTTATCTGGCTGAAACAATAGGACTGGAACTATCTCCGAAAAAAACTGGAAATGCTTGAAATAATCACCGATTTCAATCTTGAAGCCAGATATCCAGATGAAAAGTTTTCTTTTCACAAAAAGTGTACCCGTGAGTTCACAGAAACCTATCTTAAGAAAATTGAGGAGATAAAAGAATGGTTGTTACACCAGATTCAGTAATAGAAGTAATCAAGAGATATGTTAAAGAGCTGGAGAAAAATGGGATACCTGTGGAGCAGGTGATACTTTTTGGCTCTTATGCTAAAGGAACTATCAGAGAGGATAGTGACGTTGACATTGCTTTGGTCTCACCAGCGTTTTCCGGAGACAGATTTGAAGACAGAAGAAGGTTGGTGCCGTTAAGAAGGAATATAGACAGTCGTATTGAACCAATACCATTGACGCCAGAGGATTTCTCCCGAGGTGGCAGTTTTATTGATGAGATTAAAAGGACTGGGATAGTAGTAAAAAAAGTATAAACTCATAGGGGTTTCAGGTGTTGGTGCAGGAGATTATTAGGGTTGTTGAGATTTGTGAGCAGGTGAGTTCAGGGGTTGATGCGTTTATGAGTTCTGAAACGAGGAGTGAAGATACTGAGTTTACACAGACCTACTCAGACTCTTGGTGGAGTAATAGCAGTTGAGTATGTGAACTTAGAGTCTGGCAAAGAGACGATTAGCATAAATATAGGCTTAATGGAACGGAGGAAACGACGTTATTTAATGTGAATTAGTTTATATGGAGAAGGAGGTAAATGGGATTAGGGGTTTACATTTGAAATGATTAACCACTATAATTGGATAAGATTAATGAGGTGATGGGAAAAATGGGCAAAAGTTTGATAGAAAAGATTACGAAAAGATTGCATCAAATGCCGAACGAGAAGTTGAAAGTTGTAGAGGACTTTGTCGCATATCTTGCGGAGAGGGAATCTAACGAGGCGACAGCTGAGCTCCTTAGTATACCGGAGCTGCTTGAGCGATTGAAAAGAGAGCGGTTGGAGGCAAGAAGAGGGCGCACTTTAGCTTGGCGTAAGGTGCGGCGCAATGTATGAGGTACTTCTCACCAAAGATAGGATTGAGTTTTATAAAAGCTGCCCTACCGCTCTTGCTCGCAGGCTAAATCGTTGTTTTGAGCAACTGGAAAAGAACCCTTATCTTCATCCTAATATCAAAGCACTTAAAGGAAAACTCAAAGGACTTTATCATTATAGAGTGGGAGAATACCGCATAATTTATGAAATCCTCGAAAAAAAGAAGCAGGTTTTGGTCTTGCTGATTGTGCATCGTAAGGGGGCATACTGATTGAAGGGTGTGCGTGAGAAAGAGGAAGAACAAGATTAAATAAATTAGATATAAGCGACAAACAACATAATAATCTTATATATGATTAGGTAATTTTCTGAAATACTGGGGGATACAGGATGATGAGTGCAAGAATTGGGCTTGTGTTCTGTTCGTAGTAGTGTGCGTTTATACCCACGTTTATTACTTAACGTTTGATAAACGATGCTTACTGCAGACAAAATATTATCTTTGCTTTTCCCTCTTCTGAAGCGTTGCATCTAAGAGTACTTTGATTTCCACTCGGGAAACAAAGGACTTCAACTTTTCTCAGTACCTTATCTTAATGGTTATGGTATATGAGAGTCAATTATGTCAATACTGCTATTATTTCTTCCTCATTATGTGCTATTTGCCACTATAGTTAAATTTTGTCTCATATCTGAGAGTTCAAGGTTCAGTGGTCTTGAAATAAATGGAGTTTTTTTCTGGAGGGGACAAGCCACCTGCGGCGGGGTGGGGGATAGTAGATGAACAGTGCTCTACCAAAGATTTCTTTTTTGGAGACAAGACAGGCTTTGTCCCAGCCTTTAACAATGCCTTTATCAAATCTCGGGGACTGCGCCCCAAGGAGTCCTATTCCGGGTATGGGTGACTCTTTAGAGAGGTGACCGATGATGACGAGGAATTTGCCTTCCGGGACGCGCTCAAAGGCGAAATCTCGCCATAATGCCCTTGATGTCAACGGCTCAAGTTCTTTCGGGACAGGGCGGTTGTTTAGATAATATTTCCCATTCCGTCGTTCATATCGGT
>JAGHBZ010000299.1 GCA_021160705.1 Candidatus Sumerlaeota bacterium | reverse complement strand
TCTGAGCACCCTGGCACAAACCCTGACCCCAATGCTTAGTTCTTTCACAATTTTGCTCTTACTTCGCTTTTTTGCCTCTTCTCGAAATTTTGTGGTAAGGATTGACAATAGGAAATAATGAAATAATAATATTGGGAAACCCTCCTTTTAAAAATATTTCAAAATAAGGAGGTCTTTCCCAATGAGTGAATGCACTCTCACAACACAAATGGTTGATTTATCTGGATACCAGGTGGTGAAGGCAGTTGTCAAGAGTGAATCGATAGATTTGTAGTTGGAGCCGGAGAAGCGTTTCTACACGTGTGGTTATTGCGGATAGCGTCATTTTACACTCTGTGAAAACCGAGGGTATAGAGGATATTTCATCCTTTAATATATCAAAGAGCCAGACTCATTTAATCTACCACAAAAAGTCGTGATGAACCTCATTTTTTATGTAACTTTTTGACCTGCCAGAAGAAAAACAAGGGTTCTTAGAGAAATAAAACTTTCCTAATAACACTGCAAATTCACAAAAGTTAAGCTTCTTATTTGACTCAGGTGTTCTCTTATGCGGATGCCCCGCAATTAAAGATGACAGGGTTCATCTTGCAAGATAACCAGCATCCACCGGCAGGCAAACACCTGTAATTGTGCCGGATTGTGAGTTATCAGCAAGAAAAAGGATTGCGGAGGCAACATCATCCGGAGAGACCATTCTGGGGATTAATTGCTCTGAGATAAATTTTTTTCTCAGCGATTCTCTTTTCCCGAGCCCAAGTCGCTCCAGCGCCCTGAGTTCCTGCTCTGTCATTCTGGTAGCAACCAGTCCGGGTAATACCGCATTAACACGAATTCCCAAAGGTGATAACTCAACAGCGAGTGAGCGCGTCAGAGCTGAAAGTGCACCTTTTGTGGCTGAGTAAGCACTTAAATAAGAAAACCCTACCTCGCCTGCAATAGAACTGACATTCACTATACTTCCACTGATACGTTCTCGGGCGAAGACCCGGACAACCCGTTGTGTCAGGGTGTAAACACTGCTGAAATTTACGCTAAGTATTTTTTCAAGTTCTGCACGGGTATGCTGTAAAAAGGGTTTTACAATGAGTTGTCCAGCATTGTTAACAAGGACGTCAATACGCCTGAATCTTCTTACTGCCCGACTCACAAGTCGGCTTTGAATTTCTGGCAGAGATATATCTCCCTGCACAGCAACCGCTGGGTTTCCTCTCTTCTCCAGAAGAGTATGGAGTCGCCTGAGGTTTTTTGCGTTGACGTCATTAATCACAAGATATGCCCCATACCGCGCAAACGCCAGTGCAGTAGCTTTGCCGATACCACTGCCAGCACCGGTCACCACTACTACTTTTTCTCTTACACCATTTTTCATCCCAATATGAAAGCACTTATAAAATCAGCATAAAAGTCGCTTTTGATTAAACGTTGGATGAATACTACATAAAGTCCAAACAAAATTTCAAGTATTCATCAGAAGAGATGGGTGAGTATCAAGAAGGGAGTAGTTCTAAGACAGAAAGGCTCAGGACCAGCCTTCCTGTTTTTTAATCTTCTGAATCATTTCGATATCTTCACGTGTCCAGAGACGGCGTCCATCAGGGTCGCGACGTATTTTGGAGTCGTCAATAATCTTGTTCCGCAACCAAAGAGTGAGAGTAGTCTGCGTTAATCCAGTTATATCAGCAACTTCCTGTGTGGAAAAATATTTTTTTTCATAGGAGTTAAATTTTTCTTTTTTTTCTGGCATAATTTAATCTTACGGTATATACCCCCCTTTATTTTCCCTCAGAATGTTCACTTTTCACCATTAATCTTTTTGCTTTCTGAATATCAATGCGGTTTAGCAATATATAATTACTACCTTACACAAAAAGGGGCTCCCCTCTCCAGAAGCGAGTCTCTTTTATAAACATTCAACAAATACAAAGACACTTTACTCATACTCAACTCTATCAATGACCCAAAAAATGTTTTACCACAACTCGCTGAATCGTTTCAAGGAAAACATTGCAAAAAATTATTTACAGAGATTTCACAACAGGCATATAGTTAAAAATATTCTACTTTGAAAAATGGTAATGGTCATTCATCCTGACATAAAAAAGGTCCTGATAACTAAAAGCGAGACTCAGAAAAAAGTGGCTGAATTGGCAAAACAAATCTCACGGGATTATCAATCCCGCGAGCTTGTATTGGTCTCTATTCTTAAGGGCGGTGTAATTTTTCTGGCTGATTTATCCCGCAAACTTACCATTGACCACTCGTTTGATATGGTAGGGGCGATGAGCTATGGGAGCTCCACTACCTCCTCAGGGAATGTAATCATTACCAAAGACATTGACATTGAAGTCGCTGGAAAGGACGTACTGCTGATTGAAGATATATACGATACTGGTCGTACATTACGAGCAGTGCGTGACCTTATTATGTTGCACTCCCCTCGACAGGTCGATGTCTGTGTCCTGCTCTATAAAGAGAAGAAGAATCGTGCTGTTGAAATACCAATAAAATATATAGGATTCCGCATCCCTGATGTGTTCGTGGTGGGGTATGGGCTGGATTATAACGAAAAATATAGAAACCTTGAATATATCGGTGTGCTCAAGGAATCTGTGTATTCTTAGTCAGTGCTCTTTCAGGGATTCACAGGTTTTTCCTGCTGCCGAATATAATGGCGAGAGAAGTTTACAGGATTGTGATTGCACTATTGCGCCTGGGGTATCAATACTCTCACAACGTAAGCAAAACCGCTCACTGAATATTCTTAATTTTCCGTATATCAAGCAAGATTGACCACTAAAAACAAAAATAAGAAATCCAGACCCCCCTTAATTAAAGTCGTCATATTTGTGGGTATTACATTAATTCTAATTTCTGTGCTCCTGGAGGTTGCACTACGAATACTTGGATTTAATGCGTATCAGATTGATTTTAGCGTCTATCCAAATGTCCCTGGGGACATCACGCCACGCCAGGACATTACCTGGCATCTGAAACACATCAATCAGTCGTTTCATATTAGCATTAATGAACAAGGATTCAGAAACCC
This sequence comes from Candidatus Sumerlaeota bacterium, assembly GCA_021160705.1. Lineage (GTDB taxonomy): Bacteria > Sumerlaeota > Sumerlaeia > MWCT01 > JAGHBZ01 > JAGHBZ01. Next base: position 5,811 of record JAGHBZ010000299.1, on the reverse strand, counting down.
TGGTAAGGCTACTCCTGACGCTTATTATCGCATCTTGTGTGTGGGAGATTCCTCCACTCTCGGATATGGGGTTGACGACGAGGAGACATATCCTGCTCGCTTGAATTCCTTTCTCCATCTATTGTTCCCGAAGCTTATTGACGTTATCAATGCTGGTACTATTGGCTATACGATTGATGATGAACTGGCATATCTGAGAGAGAAAGGTCAACGGCTTAAACCTGACCTTGTGGTGCTTGAGATATTTTTTAATGACGTTATAGAAAAGGTATCCAGAGGACGCCTCACTCAGCGAGATTTTCGCAAAAAATCTTTCCCTTACACCCCTTTAAAGAGCCTTTGGCTTAAATCTGCTGTGTATCAACTCCTCCAGGGGCTAAGCGTCCAGATTCTTGTTAGGCTCGGCAGATATTTCCCGGAAAACCCCTTTGATAAGGTCGACCTCGCCCTGAACCCTGAAAAATATCCAGACGTCTGGCAATCCTTTGACGAACAGCTTAAAGTATTTATTAAAACAGTTAAGAACCTCAATGCAGACCTTATCGTGGTAATCAGTCCTGATAAATATCAACTATATGAGTGGGGGTATCCCCTGTATGAGCTTAAAGGGGTACGTGCATTTCAGGACCACATTATTCGTATTTTGCGAGAAGAGGCTATTGAGTACGTGGACCTTTTGCCGGTCTTTGCGGAACGAATGAAATATGACACCGCACTGTTTGTGACGGATGGACTTTATGACGAGCATCAGAGCGAAATCGGACAACTCATAAAAGCTGAAGAGGTGTATAAAAAAATAAAAGCCATCTTTCAGCAGAACGGAATCCTCAGTCTGTATGAGCACTTCCCCAGGGCATTAATACAAACAAAAAATGGACAAGGTGACGCATACCAATCCCGAAAGTGGATTTCCTCAAATGACACCCTGGGCATCGCACTTGCAGGAAATGTTACGATTAAATATCAAGGCATACAATTGGGTAGTGAACCTGTATTGATATTTGGGATTGACACCCCCTGGTGGGCAAAGCCTTATTTGAAAGATTGTTCCCTGAGGGTCAGTGTAGTGGTCTCTGAGCCCGAAACCAGCACCACAACCTCTATCTTTACTTTTGATTACCACAGTGGGAAAACCACGAATCTACCTCTTAGTAATATCATAAATCTTCGCCGATGGAAAAACAGGAAGATTACTTTGCTCTTTTCCCAGCAATGGAAACCTTTAACCAAAGAACGCCTTTTAGAGAAACCACCTCGAATCCTCGTTGTCTCACCTGTCATTATGAACGGCAAACCAAAAGGAGAATTGTAGCTCTTCAGTCCTGAAATAACACTACGGGTACGACAATATTTAAACCTCTTAACCGCCACACCCACTATATCCACAACTTCCTTTTGCCTCATTATCGCAGAACTAAAGTGGCACATTATTATGAAAAGCAGAAGGTTCTATCTCCAGACTTTTTCCGTTGACTTTTTCTCAATATAGAACATATACTTTTTCTCCAAAAAGTAATTTAAAATTTTCAATTGAAAGGAGGGTAAAATGAGGATGACGAAGGAAATTAAAGTGTATAACCTTACTGTGGTTCTACTATTGTTCTTTACACTCCTGGTGAGTGCACCCGCTCCTGCCCAGGTAGATGATTCCAGACCTGCACCCACACCTATCCCGAGAGAGGTTATAGTCTCAATGGACACTGGGTTTGTTCCTCCTAATTTAGACTTGTCACATCTAAAGAGCGGAAAAGAGTGGCTACACCCAACAAAAGGTGTGCCAGCTGCACTTCCTTCCGCCTTTGACTGGCGTACTCAAGGGGTCGTGACCTCTGTCAAGAATCAAGGTAGCTGTGGTGCCTGTTACGCCTTCGCCTCACTCGGCTGTTTTGAATCAAAAATCCTTATTGATGGTGGTTCCACATACGACCTCTCGGAAGACAATGTCAAAGAATGTGAATGGTATCATTCCTGTTGTGGTGGGGGCAATTTCTATAAGGTAGCCAGTTTCCTATCTCAGGATGGCACAGTGCTGGAGAGCTGTGACCCTTACCTTCCGTATCATAATACTACTCCTGCCTGTGGGAGCTGTGCCTTTCAGCAGACTTTACTGGATTGGCGCATCATAAGTGGCAACTCTGTGCCTGCTACCAGTGTACTCAAGAATTACATCTACAATTATGGTCCTGTGTATGCCGCAATGTGGATTGGCGCAGACCCTTATGATTCAGCCTGGCGCAATGAATTCTCCAACTATGATGGTTCATACACGCTCTACAAACCCTGGAGTGGTAATACAGACCATGCAGTGCTGATTATTGGTTGGGATGACAGCCTGACACATTCAGGTGGCACTGGTGGATGGATTGTCAAGAACAGCTGGGGTACCAGCTGGGGAGGTACCTGTGGCTATGGCTCTGAAAAGGGCTATTTTACCATTGCTTATGGCTCCGCAGCTATTGGTAAATGGAGCTCCTTCCTCTACGACTGGACAACTTACAACACCAACGGAGATATTTACTATTATGACGAAGGCGGTTGGAACTGTAATCGCGGTTGGGGTGACACCACTGGCTGGGGACTCTGCTGGTTTGTACCTACGGAGGATACATATGCTACACGGATTGAGTTCTGGACCAATGATACGAACTGCACCGTAGATTGCTACCTTTATGATGATTGGAGCTGGACATCTCCGGGACCCAGTGGCACGTTAAGTAATCTCTTAGCCAGTAAAACCGGGCAGTCCTTCCCCGAAGCAGGTTATCATTCGGTAGCCCTGGACTCCCCAGTGGCATTGACAAGTGGAGATGGTGTCGCAGTAGTGGTAAAGTTTCAGACGTCTTCTTACGGCTATCCCATTCCTTACGACGCCAATGGTCCCAAAGAATCTCAAAAGACCTTTTATAGTCATACCGGAGCTAACGGCACCTGGTATGATATGAGCACTGCCTCAGGAACACCGGGAGATGTAGCTATAAGGTTGCGTACCTCTACTACATTGCCCACGCCAACACCAACTCCAACTCCAACGCCAACTCCTACACCGGGTCCCACTGTGACCCCCATACCTGAAGGGATTTACGTATGTGATTCTGTGCTAAACGCTGTGGTAGAAATTGACCCATCCACAGGTGACCGGGTTATTGTTTCTGACAACAGCACTGGCACAGGTCAGACCTTCTCTGCTCTTAATGCAATGACGATGAACTCTGAGTTAGACATCTTTGTTGCTGATTGGGGCCACGATGCAATAATTAAAGTTGACCCAATCACTGGTAACAGAACTGTAGTCTCCGGGCTTGGAGTAGGCAGTGGGCCCACACTGGATGGTCCCACTGGAATTGTCATAGACGCACAGGGTAATTTTCTTGTCTCCTGTGGGCTTGCTAGTGCAATTATCAGTGTTGACCCATCCACGGGTAATCGTACGATAGTCTCTGATGCCAGCACAGGGACAGGAACAAACTTTGGGTTTCCTAATGCCCTAACTATTGACTCCAGCGGTGATATTATCGTTGCCGATTCCTCAATTAATGCCATATTCCGGGTAGACCCGAGTACTGGTAACCGAACAATTATATCGGATTCCACCCATGGCACCGGAACAAATTTCGTTACACCATCTGGAATAATAGAGGATGCAAACGGAGACCTCATCGTTACTGATTTTGGTATTCCTGCAGTGCTTAGAGTAGACCCGACTACCGGCAATCGGACAGTTATCTCCGACGGAAGTACAGGTACTGGCGAAGACCTGAACGAACCAAATTCTATTGACATTGACGACGACGGAAACCTCATTGTGGGTGATGGTGGCATTGACCTTGCCTCCCATGACTTTGAGGATGCACTACTGAGTATCGAGCCATCATCGGGCAACCGCACAGTGGTCTCTGATGCAACTACCGGAAGCGGTCCTATCCCCGGCTCTTTCGATGGCGTGATTATATCTCCACTCGCTGTCAGATACGACTTTGAAGGCACTACCAATGGCTGGACATTTACCGGTCCGAGTGCCAGTAGTGTTGATGCGGTCTACACCGGCGCTACCTCCTCCTATGATGGTTCTCGACTTGGCATATCTACTGACAATACCACCAATAGACTCGGCTGGTGGTCTGCACCCGCCGGAGTAGCTTATGAAGCTAATAAGCTCTATAAGTTCGCCTGGACTCTGACCTCCAACGCAGCTCAAAATGAGATGCCCACGATTCGTTTCCGTGTACTCCCGACTGACTTCAGCTACTCCGCAGCAATGACACTCCAGTCAGCCAATGCGACTTCTAATCCATTTATGCCAACCTCTTCACCAAAAGACTACAATCAGTACGTATTGCCACTGTCCACAGCTGACCTGGTTCCGATGTATGACGTGTATGACTTTGACCCTGTGGATGAGGGCTTTGTCTATCTTGAGGAACTCAACGTCTGCAAACTTGATATCCCCTCCTATGGCTGGACAGCGGTATCCACTCCTTCTTTTGGCAGCTGGTCTGCTTTGACCAACATCTCCCCGTATCATTCGGTTACAAGTGGTACATCTGGCGGATTACAACTCTCCTCATCCGTCTCTGAAGGGTTTGCATTTGGATTCTGGAGCAGTCCGCTTGTTACCAGTATGACACCTGACACACTATATCGAGTCGTGTTCAATGTCTCATCCAGTGACACTTCACCACCGAACGGGATGTTCCGAATCGCAAGTGAAGACTATCAGGTAAGTTACCGACTCAGGTACTATCCAGCCACCACACCTGATTCTGATGGCGAAGATTATACTATCTACTTTGAGAGTCACGACTTTGTCAGCGGACAAGATGACTTCTATCTTGCCTATGAAATAGCCGACTTTGAGAATACTCAGGGTGGTACAATTACTCTCACTGCAGTGAATATTGATAAACATCCAGTCATCCCATAGCAAGGGACAATTTAAGACCAGGAGTTTTTGTAAATATATATTTATCTCGGTTAAGAAATGAATTAGAAATCATTTCTTACCCGATTTTTTTAACCCTACGTAAAAAGGGACGACTCGCAATAATCCAAAATAATAAAGAGTGCTTTGTTGCAAAGATAGAATCTGTGCATAAAACGATTATTTAGCAATGAGGTAGTGTTCTTTGCCATAAAACAGCAAAAAGTTTTGTCCGTTGGGTCCGTTTACTCGGTTTAAGTCGGTTTAGTCGGTTAGTCGGTTTAGGTCGGTTTGGTCGGTTAGTCGGTTTATCAGGGTTCATAATCCTTATCGCCTACCACTAACCTCAAAATCTCTGAAATGTGAAGATGAGAGATGACCTTCACAGGTTAACTCCTATTCCCTGGCTTCCTGGTTTCCTTATAAAGAGCATTAATAAGGAAGCCAGGAGACCAGGATAGGTCTGAGATAGTGGGATTTTTCGCTTCAATCAGAAAAGAAATTTAATCCTAAGATATGCTTGCAACTGAGCAAATCTTGAACTTTAGTGGAAATGAGGTCTGATAGTATAAAAAAGTTTTTAAAAATCTAAGTGAAAAAAGTATAATCAGCTTAGCCTTTGTTTTGCAAGGGGAGGTGTAAGCGAGAGATATATGGAGGGATAGATTTACATAAGGAGGGATTATTAGAGGAACTTGGGATGGTGGTACGAGTTGCGGTAGCGAGGAAGATGCTGAAGATTATGTTTTATATGCTAAAGAACAAAAGACCGTCCAAGGAGGACCCCAACCTTGAACGGTCTCCGGTTAGCGCCATGGGGTCATAACCCGCCTGAGTGCGAGGTTCTCGGTCTGATTGCGCGACCGGTTGTCCGACACTATACTGTGCCTAAG
>JAGHBZ010000079.1 GCA_021160705.1 Candidatus Sumerlaeota bacterium | reverse complement strand
TAAGCCTGCTGCCTGTCTGGAAAAGTTATCAGCTGTTATCCCTTTGCCATAAAGATGTTTTCCATAATACCATCCAACCATAAAGAATACGAGCAGAAAAGAAACCGTTGTACACCAATATATCAACAACATAGGATTCTTACACTCTTCTCATTAAATCATTTATATTGAAATGTTTTAGAGAAGGTGAGAAAAATCAAGGAAATTTTTTTGTTTGTGGGTTCTTCTTACTATCGGTGTTTTTATTATTTATAATGAGGCTATTTTTGTGTTTTGATTATCTCAGTGAAAGAGTGGAGAACACCGAACAACATCAAGTTCAGCAGAATCGCTGAATGAGACCAGGTAGATGTCATTACTGGATAAGTTTAGCACAGCGTGTTCAATACGTGGAGGAATTTCAAACAGTGCAGGTTTGTTCTCGCAAATGGTCTCTTCGCAAATGGAGTTATCCTCTGGGGAGCGCCAGGCAATCTTTGCCGGACCACCACAAACCAATAACCATTCTGTGGCATTGCTATGATAATGGTTTCCTCTGATAGCCCCGGGTACCATAGAGACGACGTGAAGTTCGCCAAGCCCTTCCATTGAAAGTCCTGCAGCTTTGAGGGGACACAGACCCCAGCCTCGCTCATCCGACCAGCTGTACTCGTGTAAATCAACTCGTTTTATATTACCCATTTTCATATACCTCCGGAAAAACTCATATAGACTTGGTACTTTACATATTCAGCCAAAGTGAAAAATTGCAGGTTCATTATGCAAACATTGTTTCCTAATTTTTAGTTGTATTACAGGAAATACTCAATCTTTTTTCATACCTCTGAAAAAAGAGTACGGTGTTGAAATTGGTTGAAAAGGAGAACTACTTATTAGAACATTAGGATATTCTAAGTTCGTCACATCAGGAGTAATGAGCAGTGGCGCTGGTTTTATTTAATACATTCACACGAAAGAAAGAGGAATTCATTCCTTTAGAACCACCGTATGTCAGGATGTATAATTGCGGTCCGACTGTATACGACACATTCCACATCGGCAATGCACGGAACTTCGTGGTGGTGGACGTTATTCGTCGGTACCTGATGTACAAAGGCTATAAGGTCAAATTCGTCCAGAACATCACCGATATTGACGACAAAATTATTGCCCGCGCACAGCAGGAAGGCGCCAGCACTGAAGAGATTGCACGTCGTTATACTGAGTACTATTTTAAATATATCAATTTACTGGGAATAATGCCTGCGGATGAAAACCCACGTGCCACAGAATTTATCCCGCAGATGATTGAGTTTGTCCAGAAGCTGGTTCAGAAGAACTCCGCTTACGTGGTGGATGGCGATGTGTTTTTTCGGATAAAGAGCTACCCGCATTATGGGGAGCTCTCCGGAAAGAAATTGGATGACCTGAAAAAGGGCGCACGAGTGGATGTTGACCCCAGGAAAGAAGACCCACTTGACTTTGCGCTCTGGAAATCGGCAAAACCCGGTGAGCCATACTGGGAAAGCCCCTGGGGCAAAGGTAGACCTGGCTGGCATATTGAGTGTTCGGTTATGTCAATGGCACATCTTGGGGAGACCCTGGATATTCACTCAGGCGGTATTGACCTCATATTTCCGCATCACGAGAATGAACGTGCTCAATCTGAATCGCTTACCAACAAACAATTTGTCCGCTATTGGCTACACAACGGGTTCTTAAATATTGAGAGCCAAAAGATGTCAAAGTCGCTTGGCAATATTCTAACCATAGATTCTATTCTTGAACAGTATGACCCGGAAGTAGTACGCTATTTCCTCATCTCGGCACATTATCGCCATCCACTGGATTATTCACAAACGAACCTGCGGGAAGCAAAAAGTGCCTGGCAAAGATTGGTTGACTCAACCATCACTACCGACGAAATCATTCGCCTGCTCCTGAAGGATGGTTCAATCAGAGAGAGCGACATTGCACAGATGAATGAGACTATTGAACAGAGACTGAGTACATTTCGTTCACAATTTGAGCAGGCAATGGACGATGATTTTAACACTGCTGAAGCCATCGCAGCGTTGTTCAATATCGTTGGAGAAATCAACACTCTCCGTGAGAATATCAACCAGCAGTTGAAAAATGGACATTCACCTGAACCCGGTAAAGTCAGTTATCTTTCAGCCCTGAACAAACTATTAAAAGAGCTAATCGGTGTGCTTGGATTCCGCCTCCCTGAAAAACCCACTCTATCCAGTGAACTCACCGATAACTTAATCAGGATATTGGTTGATATTCGGCAGAAAGCCCGCCAGCAAAAACTCTTTGAATTTGCAGATATGATTCGTTCACGACTCAATGAATTAGGTATTGTGCTTGAAGACCATCCTCAGGGTACCATCTGGAAATTTAAACAATAACTCTTTCTAATACGTTAGCGACTCTCTTTAATCTTACAAATTGAAAGACTTTCTGCTGGAATGCGTCTCTGTGCGGAGAAAACTTGTCGCTAACCCAACACCGTCATCTACTTCTTTCTGACGGCTGGCAGGCAAGTTTGTCTCATTTATTTTTTTTTGTGAAAAGGTGTTGCTAAATATGCTAATAAGCGTTTTTGCGGGTGAAAAGGGTGAGCAGGATAATTTTAATGTCCAGCCAGAGTGACCAGTTTTCAATATAATAGAGGTCGTGTTTAATACGTTCCTGTATAGGCGTATTACCACGCAGTCCATTGACCTGAGCCCAGCCAGTAAGTCCTGCCTTTACTTTATGGCGAAGCATATAATCTGGGAGCATCTCTCTAAACTGTTTAACAAAATGAGGGCGTTCAGGACGTGGACCCACCAGACTCATCTCGCCGAGCAGTACGTTGAACAGTTGAGGGAGTTCATCAAGGCTTACACGTCGGAGCAATCTACCCACGCGTGTACATCTTGGGTCATTGGGGGTGGCAAATACCGGTCCCGTGTGTTTTTCTGCGTCGACAAACATTGAGCGAAATTTAATCATTTTAAATACACGTCCATCCAATCCCATCCGCTCCTGCGTGTAAAAGACCGGTCCGCTGGAATCGAGTTTTATCAAAATCGCAATAAAAAGAAACACAGGCGATAGAATAATAATCAACGGCAGAGAAATAAAGATGTCGAAGAGGCGTTTAAAGAGCATATTCCAGCCCTGGAGTGGGGTTTCTCTAAGACCAAGCAAAGGGATACCCTCCACTTCCACCACACTGGCTTCACGCAGCATTATTTCCATAATACCCGGGACAATCCTGACGTCTACCAGTTGTTTAGAGCACTCCACCAGGAGCTTCATTAACTGAGCATTGGATAAATTAGGTTCAGCCACAATTATACAATCCACATTGTGTTTTTTAGCGAGCGAAGGTGCCTGATGATACTCGCCAAGCACAGGAAGTCCCTGAACGTGTTTACCAGTTTGCTCAGAGTCGGTTGCCAGGAGTCCAACTATATTAAATCGTAAGGGACGCTGGGCAAGACGTTTACAGACGGTCTCAGCCATTTGTCCGGTACCGACAATGAAAAGCCGCATTACGCCTCTTCCTTTTTTCCAGACAAACTGTGCAATAATATATGAGAGGATTAAGCGTGAAAGACTCAGGATGAAGATTGCGATAACAGGCGTGATTACAAAGAGTAAACGAGAATAAGACGCCTCGCGCAAAAAAAAGTTTGCGGACACAACTATAGTCACAACAATCAATGATGATTTAATAATTTTCTTGACGACTTCAATATCAAATATCACTTCTCCAGCACGGTGCAGTCCGACCAGATTCATTGTAAGAAGCCATAGCAGTGTAACAAACGGCAACAGGCGGAGATAATCTCCAGGTGAATATCCTTTAGTGACCGGGATAATCCCAAGGTGAAATCTGATATAATATGCAACAACAAGCGAGATGATAATTGCCGTAAAGTCGGAGAAAACAGTGGCAACTGAGATGCCAGGAAGTTTGCGAGTCATCATAGTGTTTGTCCCCCCAGCGTATGTTGAATAAAACACTTGAATTGGTGACGAAAACGCTCAGCAGAAAAACGCAAAGCACTTTCACGGAGTAGCTCCGGAGAGAAATCTGACTGTTCAGCAGTGAGTAGTGCATCAATCAACGCATCCGCGGATTGCTCGGGAAAAAGTAGCCCGGTCTCTTTATGAGTAACAATCTCAGTAGCACCCCCACGAGCAAATGCCACTACAGGAGTCCCACACGCCTGCGCCTCAACCATAGCAATCCCGAAGTCTTCCTCCCCACAAAAG
>JAGHBZ010000329.1 GCA_021160705.1 Candidatus Sumerlaeota bacterium | reverse complement strand
TTCACGCAGTGGTGGGATGTGCACAGGAAACACAGAGATGCGGAAATATAAATCTCTGCGGAAAGTCCCCTGCTCTACCTTTTGCTCCAAATCCTGATTGGTAGCAAAGATGAGGCGGCATTTGACTTTAATAGGGCGTGTGCCACCAATCCGGGTGAACTCAAGGTTCTCTATAACCCGGAGCAATTTTGCCTGAGAATCCGGGGAGAGCTCGGAGACCTCGTCAAAAAACAGAGTACCATTATGAGCAAGTTCAAACTTGCCACGTCGCAATGAATGCGCATTGGTGAATGCACCTTTCTCGTGTCCGAAAAGCTCGGACTGGAACAGGTTATCCTCGGGTATTGCAGCGCAGTTCAGGTCGATAAAGGGACCATTCCCAAACGGGCTAAGCCGATGTACGATACGTGCGACCAGTTCCTTGCCCACACCAGTCTCACCAGTAATAAGTAGCGGGACATCCAGTGGTGCGACCTCTGCAATATCCTGTTTGATTTTCTGAATAGCCTGGCTCTGCCCGACAATTTCGCCGAACTCTGTTGCACGTGCCAGCTGGTCCCGGAGAAACCGATTTTCATTGAGCAATTTATTTTGCTCCAGAACTCGCAACAGCCTAATGACAATCTCACGCCGTTCACTTTCCTTTGTGATGTAGTCAGCTGCACCTAATCGCATTGCTTCTACCGCAACCGAGACATCGTTTACAGAGGTCAACATCACTACCGGCATATCCGGGTCAAATTCAGGTTCGGTGACGTTTTTAATACGCCGCAGTACCTCCACCCCATCAATATCGGGCATTTTTATATCAACAATGGCAAGGTCAAAGAATTTGCGGCGTAGCAGTTCAAATCCCTGCTCGCCTCCTTCAGCAATCTCCACACTGAACCCCTCTTCGAGTTCAAGGTTCTTTTTCAGCCGTTCCGCAAAAACAAGGTCGTCTTCTATTATCAGGATATGTTGTTTATCTTCCATTAGTGCAGATGCCTTATAATAGACAAGAGTAGTCTAATGAAGGGTTTGATGTCAATGCATTGATGTGGGATTATGCCAGACATAGGCACAAATCGGAATGAAAGAACACAAAGATGCAGAGCCTTGTTAGGTGTGACCCATTTTATATTTTCATAATCCGATTTTTGCATGCCTAAAGGCTTGCGGATGTCGGTGGAGTCCGCTTGAGCCGATGGTTGGGCTTAGAAAACTTGCTCATCCTCGGGGTTATGGATATATCCGATTCAGGTGTGTCATAATCAAGTAGAAAGTTACAAACAGCGCTATAGCGATGATAAAGTAGAGGGTTGCCTTTCGGTATGGTGTCTTGATGACTTTCCGGTTCAGAAACTGAGCGATTCTGACCCATTTAGAAGATGTAGACAATTTGCGCGACATCATCCCACTTCCTTTCTTTAATAATTTCTCATCACCTGGAAGTCGCCATTACCTCTCTTATCCCGGTTCTCTCGTCTCCTCGAACCGTGAGACAAACTCACACTCAGGGGATTTTTTCAATGGAGAGCCTTTCCCACTCTCCTTAAGTAATCGCAACCCTGGAAATATCAGGGCTACGATTGCGATTGAGGTTAATTTTTCCCTGCTCATCACTTGGTCCTTTTGCCTGACGATAACTCTCAGCTGCAGGTATTGAACCCCAGCGGAATAGCACTCAGATGCAACGGTTTGTTAGGCTTTCAACTTTATTACCAATTCTACTATCTTCTGAGCAACATCTTCAAGCTTGGTTTCTAATGTATTCTAATGTATAATGTTATCACGGAATGCCATTAATTCTTTTTCAAATCGTTTATTTCTTGTTCATTTTCCTTTATAAATTTTATAAGTTCGGGATTCACATTAACCCCTGGACCTAAAAGGTATTCTAAATTATCTACTAATTCAAGCAATAAAAACAAGTACTTATTATAATTTGAGCCTGAATGATGTCCTAAATTACTATTCTTTCTATAAAAGTTTTATATGAGATATTTACAAAAGCAGGATGAGGGGGGTCTGTTTTATGAAGCGTTAAAAGAATGCCTATAGGTTCTAATTTGGTACGTCGTTTTGCAGAATCAAAATAATCATTAAGAGCGTTTTATACACTGGAGAAGTTGTGGGGTCAGAGAATCTGTCTGATAATGCGAAATTTAAGAAAATGTAACCAGACAGTTAATTCTGTAAGCTTAATAATTTCAGGTATCTTTCTGCGAACCAGATGGTTAATAATTTGTTAAAAATTGAATTGTCGGACAGGCTCTTTGACCCCTAAAGTTTACTAAAGTTTACGGAAGAACTGGATAAAGCCTTTCTGGTCGGATGTGTGATGTCTGCGAATCAGTCGTTCCAGGAGATTGAACACAGCATCTACACTCGCAGGGGCAAATTGATTAAGGATAAACTCTTTGGGTTCCAGGGACTCAGAGGGTTCGTTCTCAGGGGGCTTGATTATCAGGTAATCCCGCATTCGTGTGAATAGGTGAGAGGTCGTAGGGCTCATAGGAGTGCTTTCATAAATCAGCTTACTCCGGGAGGCGATGAGTTCATTCCGTAACGAGCCTAATGCAGAAAGTAAATCAGTATCAGTAAAATCGTTTTCTTTGAGCACATAGTGAAACATCTTAAACATAACAAAGAACACAAGCAGTTCTTGGTCGCCGAGATTATGAAAATAAGCCGAAGGTTCAGCGCGAACCAGACGTCTCATCTTTTCTATTAATTTATCTTCTAAATACGCAACAGTCTCTCGCCAGTAGGGACAATCTTCAGGGCAAGGGGTGTGAGGGTCTTGCACCTGTTCACTACAACATAAAGAACAAATGGGACGATTATCCTTAAGTGGACAGAGACGTTTTGCTGGTTTCCCACAATTGACACAAAATGCTTTTTTCATAGCTCACCTTTCCATTATAGCCAACTTTAGTGATTCTGAGGTCTGAGAGGCTGTCCGATAATGCGAAAAATGAGAAAATTTAACCAGACAGTTAATTATGTAAGCTTAATAATTTCAAACATCTTTCTGCGAACCAGATGGTTAATAATTTGCCAAAAATTGAATTGTCGGACAGCCTCTCTGACCCCTAAAGTTGGCTTCAATGCAGACATCTGAGCCAAATCTCTTTACTTCAATTTCTCTTATTCTAAGAGCGTTTGTAATAGAACGGATTGCAGGTGTTATAAGCGGAGCGGTCAATTTTTCTCCACCAATGAGGATTGGTGCAATAAAGACCATAATTTTATCCACGAATCGGTGGCGTATAAAATCACCTGCGACCAACCTGCCTCCTTCTACCATCATAGATATAATCTGTTCACCATACAGGAACTCCATAAGTTTATCAAGTCGGATTTTTCCTTTGTGTCCAGCAATGCGAACGACCCTGACGCCTTGCTTTTCAAGGCGTTTTATTTTACCGGGAGACGCACTGGAGTGGGTTATCACCCAGGTACTGGAGTCTTTAATTTTTATGCATTGAGCAGAGTCAGGAATCCTCAGAAAATAGTCAAGAATAATCCGTTTAGGCTGACGCCCCCGATAGTTCTTCAGCCGTACATTCAGCAGCGGGTCATCCTGGAGCACTGTGTTAATCCCCACAAGGAGTGCATCGACCTGACTCCGACATTGATGGACGTAGTGACGAGATTGTTCGTTGGTAATCCATTTCGACTCGCCATAGTCAGTAGAGGTGCGTCCATCCAGGCTCATTGCCCATTTCAGGATAATAAAAGGTCGTCTTTTCTGATGATAAGTAAAAAAGAACACGTTCAATTTTTGCGCCTCGGTTCTAAACAGACCACAATCTACCTGTATACCAGCTCTTCTCAGTTTTATAATTCCTTTGCCATTGACCAGAGGGTTCGGGTCTTTTGTAGCGACCACCACTCGTTTAATCCCTGCTTGAATTATGGCGTCAACACACGGAGGAGTCCTGCCATAATGAGTGCAAGGTTCCAGCGTGACGTATAGAGTAGCGTTTCTGGCTCTGAGTCCAGCCTTGCGTAATGCTATAATCTCGGCGTGTGGCAGTCCAGCTCTTTTGTGGTAGGCTTCAGCGATAATAGAATTCCCTTTCGCAATTACAGCGCCGACCATTGGATTAGGACTTGTCCTGCCACGTGCCTTCTCTGCGAGCGACAATGCTCGCTTCATATAGCGTTTATCAAGAGGGCTGAATTTAATGTGAGACATTTATGTCTATTTTATTCCGGGATGTGTGGTTTAAATGAAAAAAAGTTTATTTGCCCTTAAAAAATTCTCTTATGCACTCAGCGACGTATTCAATCTGCTGACGTTTCAGACCGGGATATATCGGCAACGAAAGTACACTATTACTCAGGTGCTCGCTCATCGGGAAATCGCCTTCTTTATATCCCAGAAATCGCAAACAGGGTTGTAAATGAAGCGGAACGGGATAATACACCGCTGTACCAATTCCTTTCTGCGTCAGGAACTCACGGAGCTCATCACGCCGACTGGTCTGAATCGTATAAATATTAAATGTATGAGAACCATCCTCAGGTACTTCAGGTATGGTAATGTCAAGTCCAGCGAGGAGTTTTTTATAGTAGCGAGCGTTCTCCAGACGCTCAAGATTCATCTCGTCCAGGTCGCGCAGTTTGAGCCGAAGTATTGCTGCCTGCAGACAATCGAGTCGGCTATTATACCCAATTTCATCATACAACTGGTCTTGAGCTCTGCCGTGGTCTCTGCGTTTGCGAATCCTCTCTGCGAGTTTCTCATCATTGGTGATTACAAGACCGCCGTCCCCGGCAGCACCAAGATTCTTGGTGGGGTAAAAGCTGAAACACCCGGCTAACCCGAATGAACCAATTCGTCGTCCAGCATACATTGTTCCGCAGGATTGTGCCACGTCCTCAATTACCGGGACTTTATAAGATTTAGCAACGTCTAAAATTGGGTCAATAGGTGCACTCTGACCATAGAGATGAACAAGGATAATTGCTTTAGTTCTTGCAGAGAGAGAGTGCGATAATTTCTCCGGGTCGATGGCATAGGTCGCCGGATTAACATCAACTAAAATAGGTTTTGCGCCTAACCGAATAACGACATCTGCACAGGCAATAAATGAAAATGCTGGAACAACTACCTGGTCATTCTGCCCGACCCCGAGTGCCCGAAGTGTCAGGAGCAGTGCATCGGTGCCGGATGCTACACCTATGGCGAACCGTGCACCTATATAGCGACGAAACTCTTCTTCAAATGCCGATAACTCCGCTCCGAGAACAAAATCTGAAGTGTAAAATATCTCGTCAAATCGTTGATAAATATCTGACAAAATTGACTCGTGTTGATACCGTAAATCAATAAATGGTACCTGCATTTTTGATATTTTCCTTTTTTGCCGATTAATAAAATTTAAAATCTCTTAAAAATTGTCTTAATCATACTCTCTCTACGCTATCAGTCAATAGTTTTCCGGTGAACCAATTTTTGGGATATGGGAATTGACTTGTCAGAGCTGAGCATTATTAAAATAGAGATATATACGATGGTAGAAAAGACAGATAAAATATGAAGACAAATAGAATAATAGTTGAAGTAGAGGGGTTAACAAAATCTTTTGGGAAGATACGAGCAGTGGATAATCTAAGTTTTGTGGTCTATGAAGGCGACATTTTAGGGTTTCTGGGACCGAATGGCGCAGGGAAAACCACCACATTGTATATGCTACTTGGTCTTGTGCATCCGGACTCAGGGCGAATTCGCCTATTTGGAGAAGACCTTCGCAAGGACCGAATATCACTACTCCGATGGGTAGGTGCAGTGGTTGAATCCCCTGACTTTTACCGTCATCTTAGTGCGCGGAAAAATCTGGAGTTGCTCAATAGAATTCATAATGGCAGGATAGATTCCACACGCATTGATGAAGTGCTGGCACTTGTCGGGCTGGAGGAACGAGCCGGAGACAAGGTGAAGACATACTCGCACGGGATGCGACAGCGCCTGGGAATTGCGCAGGCAATTTTACATCGACCGCGTCTACTAATTCTTGATGAGCCTACAATCGGGCTTGACCCTGAAGGGTCACAGGAGGTCTGGAGTATCCTCAGACAACTCGTCGCACGGGAGAAGATGACCATTATTATCTCCAGCCATTTACTTTTTGAGATTGAAGAGTTCTCAAATCGTGTCTGTGTAATTGACCAGGGGAAAATGCTGACCTGTGATTTCACTCATAAACTCCTGCAATTATCTCAGCCAGTAGTGGAGGTGGAGTTTGACTCACCTGAAGAGAGACAGAATGCCAGCGAGCTTCTTGCTCAGACTCACTGGGCTGAGGTCTTAAATAATCTCACGCCAGCTAATCTACCAATTCTGCAGGTGAAACTCCAGGGTAAAACACCAAAAGAACTCAACAAATTTCTGTTTGACCACGGATTAATTGCCTCCTCCATTCGCCCTATTCATCAGAACCTGCGCGAATTCTTTCTCCGCATTACTCAAAAAGACAAAACCACACAACTTTAGTCAGACCTCAGAATCACTAAAGTTCCGATTTGCTTTATTGGAAGCACATTGTAGCATTGGTTTACCTTTCCGCTTGAAGCGAAAAATCTCACTCCTTATGAGTTATCCTGGTCTCCTGGCTTCCTTATTAATCTTCTTTTTTCTATCAGGAAGCCAGGAAACCAGGAGATAGGAGTTAACCTGTGAAGCTCAACTCTCATCTTCACATTTCAGAGATTTTGAGATTAGTGGTAGGCAATAAGGATGATGAACCTTAATAAACCGACTAACCGA
>JAGHBZ010000002.1 GCA_021160705.1 Candidatus Sumerlaeota bacterium | reverse complement strand
GACCACCACTATTACCGGGATTAATAGCTGCGTCTGTCTGAAGCCAGACATTGTATTTGTAGATGGACTCAAACCCAAGGTACCGATTGGTATTGGAGATGATGCCAAGCGAAATAGAGCGCGTGAACCCGAAAGGCGCGCCCAACGCCATTACAAACTGACCCTCATCCACCTGTGAAGAATCTGCAAACTCCGCATAAGGCAGTGGCAGGTCTTCTGGTTTTACGTCTAATTTCAGGAGTGCAAGGTCGGTCTCTTTGTCTCTGCCAATTAGGTTTGCAGAGACCTGTTTCTTGTTCCAGAGCACGCAATTTATCTCCAGTGCTTTTTCCACCACGTGGTTATTGGTCACCACGTAGCCATCAGGACTGATAATGACACCTGAACCAAAGACGCGTTGTTTCTTCTTCTCACCACTCTCGTATTCCTCCACGATGGGCTTTACAAACACGAGTGCGGGAAATATCTTGCTTTTTGCGGTCTCTATGACCTCCTCAAAATTTATCTGCTTCTGTAAGGGTTCTGAACGAAAGAAACTTCTAACTCCACAACCAAATACCAGAGTAGAAAGAATTAAAAGCAAGAACACCCTCTTTATCTTCACCTTATATGATAATGAACAATTCATTCTCTCGGACTTTATTTAAATAGCAAACAACCCTTTCTTAATGTGCTGTTTATATTTCTATTCACTATATTAATAGATGTTCCAATTTTCCACTTCGGTAATGTTATAAGCAATCTTCAAATAGCTGGTACTTGGACTCCAGGTCTTGTGATGAAAAGATACGAAGGGTCTCCCGCTACTATTGTACTTCAGGTCAACGTCAGAGACGCTATCAAGTGAAGCAAAAGAACAGACTGTTTCTATTTCACCAGAGTTATAAGAAAAATTACCATTATTGTCTTTCCAGAATTTAATTTTGGGCTCATCGTACCAGCAATAAGCCACAGCTACTTTGTTATCAATAGGATTAAAATCAAGAGAAGAGGACTGACCATCGGAAGAGCTACTTTGAATTAATTCTCTTTCAGCTGTTTCGCCTTGAAAGTTACCATTTGCGTCATGCCAGAGTTTAAATTTTTCACTTGTGAAATAAGAAACAGTAGCTAATCCAGAAGAATCAAATCCAATTGAAGCGTGACCATAAAGACAATTGTCTACAAGTTTTATTTCTCCTGAGTCGGCTTGAAAATTACCGTTTGCATCATACCATAACCTCAGTTCTACGGGGAATAACATCACGAAAAAAAGGTCACAAGCATGTCCAACAGAAGAAAACGTTAATTCGTTAGACCAAGGCTTACCCCCGGTGAGTCCCGTACTTCTAATAATCCGAATTTCACCACTGTCGACGTCAAAATCACCATTAGTATCATGCCATAGTTTTATTCTACCGTTACTTCCGTCAAAATAAGAAACATTAACTTTGCCAGAATTGTCAAAAGCAAGTGAGCTGTACCTTCCGACCCTACCTGTACTGTCTATAATCCGTATCTCACCCGGGTCTGATTGAAAATTACCATTTCCATCATACCATAGTTTTAGGTCATAATTATCCCCGTCATAATAAGACACCACTGCATATCCGTCAGTACTAAACCCGAGTGAGGGACTACTACCCACATTCCCGCTACTATCGATAATTGTGAGCTCTCCGGTATCTGAGATGAGATTATCATTAACGTCATGCCAGACTTTCAAGTCACCGTCAGTGCTGTAGTAATAAGCTATGGTAAGTTTTCCGGTTGCATCAAAGCACATTGAGTTCTCAAATGACCTCAGACTCACAAAAGCCCCACTATCAATTGTCCTAACTACCCATTGCGCCTGAAGATTAGTAAAAACTAAAAAGAAAAAAATTACACAAATAAAACAACATAAACTCCCTCTACTTCTCATAGTCTCCCTCCTCTCATTTTTTATACTTAAATTATATTTTTGAATCTGGCGTAATCCCTTATTTTTTACTCTAATTCTTTGTGATAATACCTCCTATGGATTCTTGACACAACGAAAATGAGATAAAAATTATTTTCACCAAATTTCGCAGGAGTTCTCACGTTAAGTGTCTTATAATAAGATAAGTCATACATCTTGCGTTGCATCCAGGAGCTCCTTGAAGTACAGCTCTGATACGGGTAAGAAATCAAAATAGGCTGACCAGGTCCGGCACAGGAACTCGCATCGTCTCTCTTCATCTCGCGAGAATAAGACTTGCTCACTGGTTGCGTAGTAGCGAAACCCAAGTGGTGCATAATTTAAAATTCTTACATCTACAGGAAATTTTATTACCTCCTGCAACTGACGGGCTAAGTCAAATTCATAATCAAGCACTTTCTCACGAGGCACGTGGGACTCGTCAACGAAAACTGCAATGTCAATGTCATTAAACCCCTCTCCGCTCAGAAATGAACCGTGAAGATATGCAAATATCACTTCATCTCTATGACTGATTAATTCTCTCAGCGTAGCAACTGCTTTCTCTTTATCCAGTCTCATTCTTTAAGATGCCACTTTTTTCTCCTCAGGTATTTTGACACGTTTCATCAGAGAGTGGGATAAACTGAACCGGTAGAAATAACCTATGGTGTCAGGTAACTCACTGATGATTTTCTTAACTTCTTCAGGGTCATTAGAGTCAATGACTGAGGCGAGTGCAGATAACATTTTGGCGCCCTGGTCAATGACGCCCTCTGCGGCACCATAGCACCCCCTACAGGGCATATTTGCTCTGAGACAGCGTGCGTCGCAACCACTTCGCGTGGCTGGACCCGCACAGAATATCCCCTGTTCAAGAAAACAAATCTCCGGGTCGTGTTCCACCTCGTATATTCGGTGAAACTTGGTGATTTTCTTTACGTTCTTTTTACGGGGACATTCATCACAAACGGTCTTATCGCCGCAACCTATGTACGAGCCTTTGGGTGGTAATGGTTTACCTTCAATGATAAGCTCCAGCACTGCCCAGGTCTGTTCAGGTACAGGCGGGCAGCCCGGAATAAAGTAATCTACATCCACCACATCAGCCAGCGTATACACGGTATCATAAAATTCAGGGAGTTCAAGCTCACCCTCTTTTACCTTGGTCTTGGTTTGCGGGGTAACATATTGGGGGTTATCTGTAGAGTACTCATTTCCATAGGCACGTTTAAAAACGCCTTCCCTGTTGGACATATTAGCCAGTGCAGGGATACCGCCTTCAATGGCGCAGGAACCGTAAGCTACCAGCACTTTAGATTTCTGGCGGAGGAGTTTAGCAATATGTTCAGCTTCAGAAGTGCGTACCGCTCCATTATACAGGCAGACATCAATGTGTTTATCTGGCATAGCCTCAACGTCTTTATATTTTGCGTCTATTGCTACTGGCCAGAACAGGATGTCCGCATATTCTGCCAGTGTGAGGATTTTCTCATGAATCTCCAGTACTGCCATCTCACAGCCACCACAACTGGCTGCCCAGTAAAATGCAAGTTTGAGCTTATCTGCCATTCTTGAGTCCTCCTTTTTGCTTATAATAAATCCTATGGATAAGCCGTGTGTTACTTCACAAATATTGTCTTTATATCAATTTTAAATCCGGGAATGACACGGGAGATTACCTCTCCTTGCTCATTCGCCGAATATATGGTTACGTATTTGCCCTCTTTGTTTTCGTAAATCTCTACCAGTCTGGTATCCGGGTCAACTATCCAGTATTCCTTTACTCCATATTTCGCATAAATCTTTTTCTTGCGAATCAGGTCATAGTAACCTGAAGTGGGTGATAAAATCTCAACCACTAAATCTGGCGCACCGGAGATATTCTTCTCGGTAATGATGTCCTTACGTTCGGTGCTTATAAACATTATATCTGGTTGGACAACTATATCTTCGGCAAGCACAACATCCAGTGGCGCATAAAATACCTCCCCTATTTTCTCTGATTCCACAAACTCCTGTATCAATGTAAATAATCTTCTTGATATTCTTTGATGCTGGGTCAATGGCGAGGGAACCGTTATTAGCTCTCCTTCAAGGATTTCATACCGCCTCTCATCATCAAGCTTCAGATACTCCTCGTAGGTCCAGTATTTATGTTTTTCTAATGTTACTTCTTTTACCATTTCCACTCATCACCACTGTTTTACAAAATTTTAACCTAAATCCACTCAGGCAAGCAATATCTATTTTGAAGCCATAGCCTTCATCGGGGACACGAAGGGACCGAGTTCTCTTATCTGCTCAGTGAACTCCTTAACGACCTGAGCGTAGCGTTCGCCCTCTGAAGCAGAGACCCACTCAAGTTTCACGCGTTCGGGTTCTATGCCAAAATCCG
This sequence comes from Candidatus Sumerlaeota bacterium, assembly GCA_021160705.1. Lineage (GTDB taxonomy): Bacteria > Sumerlaeota > Sumerlaeia > MWCT01 > JAGHBZ01 > JAGHBZ01. The sequence continues at coordinate 904 of JAGHBZ010000002.1, read as the reverse complement.
CAAGCAATCTCTCCAGAAGTAAATAGCGTCTCATTGCCTTATAGTTCCCCTCCTGATAATGGCAGTCGCCGGGATGGCATCCACAGATGAGAACACCATCAGCACCGGATTCAAGTGCTTTAAGTACAAACGTCGGGTCAACCCGCCCACTACACATTACACGAATAACCCTCACATTAGGTGGATATTTCATTCGGGCAGTCCCTGCCAGGTCGGCACCTGTATATGAACACCAGTTACACAAAAACCCAACAATCTTCGGCTCAAAAGTCATTTTTAAACCTCCAAAAAGATAAGAATATTACTCTGTCTACAAAAGGAGTTTCTCTTTATGCCAAAATACCCTCAATTTCCGAGATAATTTGTCTATCTGTAAAGTGTTTGGCAGTTATGCATCCCCGTGGACAGGCTGCCGCACAGGTTCCACATCCTTTACAAAGTGCTGGATTGATACGAGAGACTTTTTTCTCCTCGTCAAATTCAATTGCGGAATATGGACAGATGTCATTGCAGATTCTACACCCGGAACATCGCTCTTCATCTATCTCGGAGATAGCAGCGTCAAGCTCTACCTTGCCACGACTAATCAATGAAAGCACCTGAGAAGCTGCGGCTGCACCCTGTGCAACGGAGTCGGGAATATCTTTGGGTCCCTGACAGCATCCGGCGATAAATACGCCATCCGTATTGGTAGATACTGGTGCGAGTTTGGGGTGTCGTTCAAGGAAGAACCCATCAGGACTGAGACTGCAGGAGAAAATTCGTGCCACTTCCTTAGCATCATGCCGACTCTCCAGTGCTGCACAAAGAATAACCATATCCACTGGTACTCGCCGTACCACCCCTGCCAGAGTATCTTCGCATCGCACAATGAGTTTTCCTTTTTCCGCAGGGGTAACTGGAT
>JAGHBZ010000225.1 GCA_021160705.1 Candidatus Sumerlaeota bacterium | reverse complement strand
CTGCTACCACAAATAGACTATATATCTCAATGTGTCCACAAAACTGCTGGATTAATCCGTAGGTGGCTACTATCCCAAGATAGAACATTAATTTATCTCTGAGTGCTGTTATGGGGAAAGTCCTGAGTAATGCAGGCAATTGCAGGAAAAAAATTACTCCACATAGAGCTGAGATTGTAGATATGCTGAGCTCCGCATCGCCACCCCATACTCTATGAATTAAATAAGAGACCCGAAACAATAGCATTGAATACACTTCCCTGAGATATAACCACCATTCGTTTTGCTGTGTAGTGTTAATCCAGTCAAGCCCATCTGCAGAGACCCAGAGTTCTTTCAGAACCATGAAAAGAACAAAAGCAATGGCGTAACAAATGACCCTGCACATCTTGAATTGAAGCCATTTTGCTATAGACTCCAATCTGGTAAGAACCCGCAGAACGATACCCGGTTCTAATGACCACTGCCATAAAATCACAAATATTGCCACCACCCAGTTGGGGACTGCATAGAAAGGAGTTAACCCCCATAGCACCAGAGGATATTGATTGAAAAGCAAAGCAATGAGAAGGGCTGGCATTACCAACGACGGGTATAGAATTTTTACACTCTGCCCCTTGTGGTGCGCTCTTCTGTATTCAATAATCAGATAACAGAAAATAATAAAAGGAACCAGAAATAAGGAGGAATATTTAATATTATATATCCCAACATAGACTAAAATGAATCCCTCGATTAGAGATAAGACTAACAGAGCTCCGATGAGTTTCTTCTGTTTTAAATCTTCCATAGCAGACTTTCGGATTAATATAAGACAAAAAAAGAATTGTAATTATTAAAGGAGGGGAGGTGCAAAAATACAACCTTTAACAGGAGAATCTTTTATGGCAAAAGACCTCAAGGCTGAGTAGATAATCCAATAGTGCTCTGGTCTTCACCGCTTCACCGCTTTACTGCTTCACCGCTTCACCACTACTCTGTTGACACGTATTATTTCTCAAATGTATGATTTAGACAATTTACTGATTGTGTTGATTGCACCAAGAGATTTGAGAATTAAGCCGTCTAATATTAAAGAAGCAAGAGACATTATTTCTTTTGATAAAGAAGCCAGCTGAGTTAAATTAAAATATTTTAGATTAATGAATACTGTTGCGAGACTCTTTTACAAGTTATCTCAGATGAATTTAACCGAAGGGGGAACATAGCTGTATGAATATAGTTATGATGGGTATTCAGGGTTCTGGAAAAGGGACTCAATCCAAGTTACTGTCGCGACATCTGGACATTCCGCATATCTCGGTGGGTGAGCTCTTTAGAGACCATATCAACAGAGGCACGGAACTTGGCAAAAAAGCTGAACAATATGTTAATAAAGGTGAACTTGTCCCTGACCATATCGTTATAGATATGGTTCTCTCTGCACTGGGAAGTCCGGATGCCCGTGCAGGTTTTGTGTTAGACGGTTTCCCGAGAAACAAGGTTCAATTAACTGCGATGGAAGAGTCAAGACCCGCTGAGTACGCAATCCTGCTTGAGCTGGATGAGCAGACCGCGCTCAGACGACTTGCACATCGCCTGGAGTGTCCTAAATGCCATATTATCTATGGCAAAAATATACCCCCCAGGCGAGAGGGTATTTGTGATGTATGTGGTTCACCATTAGTACAGAGAGATGACGACCAGGAGGTGGATGCAATTAAACGAAGGATGAATCTTTTTCATCAGGAGAGTAAAGAGATTATCCAATACTATGAAAGGAAAGGAGTCCTTAAACGTATTGACGCAAGTCTTAGTGAGTCTGAGGTGTTTCAACAAATAATTCGCTCACTTGGAATATAAATACTGCCAGTTTTTCAGAACCGACCACCTATTCTCCAGGCAAGGGTTAAGAAGAAATGTAAACTTCATCGCTCTTTATATAAACCTGAACAGGGATTGTTTCTTATTCAGCAAATATGATAAAAGTTGTCACCTGTTTTCGGTGTTGTAGATTTAAATTGATTTTTTATCCGGGAACACGCAGAGTGTTCTGTAAATTTCTTATTTAGTGAAAGATGGCTGTACAATATAGAAAAGTATTAAAGACCTTACGTCCTTACCCACCGGGTAAACCTATTGAAGAGGTGCAACGCGAATACGCCCTTGAAGAGGTCGTCAAACTGGCTTCTAATGAGAATCTCTATGGTCCCTCCAGAAAGGCAATGCAAAAGATAAAACAACTGCTTGGTAAAATTAATTATTATCCAGACGCCAATGTGTACTATCTCTCCCGTGCACTGGCGAGAAAGCTTAATGTTAATCCTGCAAACCTGCTCTTCTCAAACGGCACAGATGAGATGATTCTCCTGATAGCACTTACCTTTTTCGAGCCAACAGACAATATCGTGATTTCGGAAAATGCGTTCATCCGTTATCAAATGGCAGCTCAGGTGATGGGCATAGCGTGGAAAAGTGTGCCAATGAAGGAGTATCATCACGACGTACGCGCCCTTCTTGATGTCATTGACGAGAACACAAAAGCAATTTTCATTGACAATCCCAATAACCCCCTTGGAACCGCCATCGGCAAAAAAGAGATTGAGTGGCTCCTTGATAAGACGCCTGAGCATACTCTGGTAATTATTGATGAGGCATACCGCGAGTTCGTCCAGCGTCCGGATTACCACTTTGAGTCTACCGAGTATTTAAGCAAATATAAAAACCTGGTGCTTTTACGGACATTCTCCAAGGTCTATGGACTTGCAGGTCTACGT
>JAGHBZ010000249.1 GCA_021160705.1 Candidatus Sumerlaeota bacterium | reverse complement strand
TCCCATCTCCGCGCACAGGCAATTGAGTACGGGGCTAAGCTTCTGACGAATGCGCGGGCAATTAACAGGCGTGGAAAAGATGTGCTCGTTGAGTTCGCTGGTAAAATCTTTCATATTCGGGCAAAAATTATTGTCGGTGCAGATGGACCCCGCTCCAGGGTGGCGTGCTGGATGGGTAATGAACCCCCAGAGCTCTACGTTGGCGTTCAAAGAAGCATTAAACTCCTCTCTGGTCTTAGCCCTGAACTCTATTTCTCCCCTGTGTATGGAAGCGGGTATGGATGGATGTTCCCCAAAGGAGACAGAGCAAACGTTGGGGTATCTGTGCCCATTGTTGAATCAAGAAGGCTGAAGGGAAAACTGGATGCATTTTGTGAACAACTCGCTCGCAATGGGAAAATTGATAAAGAGAGGGTTTATAGCGCCACTGGCGGTTTGATACCCGTAGGCGGACCGCCCCGGCGAACTGTGTATAAAAATATGCTGTTGGTAGGCGACGCTGGAGGACAGACCAATCCATTGACCGGCTCAGGCATTGCACCAGCAGTAATCTGTGGCAGGATGGCTGGGAAATGGGCTGCTAAAGCCGCCCTCCAGAATAACCCCGCCTTGCTTCGACATTATGACGATGAATGGAAATCTCTGTACTCCGACTCCCTCAGTCGCGCCCTCAAATTCAGGCGTGAAATCGAGAACAACCGCACATCCCCCCACTTCTATACCCTAATCAAAAAAGCCTGGGGCTTCCGGTAATTCCGTACTCCGGGTACGATGTGTACAAAATTGCAAAACGATTTTGCACTTTGCGTCTCTGCGTCTCTGCGTGAGATTTATTTTTACCAAATTTTAAGACCCATTTGAAATTTTCAGCGAAGCTATCCTGAAACCTTTTTCATTCTTTGGTTTGATTTTTACTTCAGCACGTATAAGGATATAATTTCTTTACCTGCAACTGATATATGAACTTAAAGAGGTTCTTGATGAAAATACCTGTGAAAGATAAACAGGAGAAAATCGCTGAGTTGCGTGAGCGGGCGTGGGAAATTCACGGTCGGAATGTGACATTTTATCTTCCGGGAATGTTCCGCATAGACAAGCAACGTGGCAGGTATCCGGGATTGTCAATTACCGGGCGGGTCTGTCGTCTGCAATGTGCTCACTGCAAAGGCAGGTTACTTCGACAGATGGTAGATTGTTCCAGTCCAGATGTACTCCTGAGAAAATGCCTTGAGCTTGATGCGCTGGGATATCCCGGATGTCTGATTACTGGTGGCAGTTCACGTTCAGGCGAGCTCCCCTGGCGTGAATTTCTGCCGACACTTCGCAAAATTGTTGAACGTACATCTCTACAAATTTCTGTTCATTCCGGGCTGGCTGACGAAGAGATAGTTCGGGAACTTGCCGAGACCGGTGTCGCACGTGTTATGCTTGATGTGGTTGGCTCGGATGACACCCTTGCTAATATTCATAATCTCACCTGCGGAATTGGCAGAATTGAGAACACACTGCGACTCCTGAGCGAGCATTCTATTCATTACGTCCCGCATATCGTCGTCGGAATTGACCACGGCAGAATCATCGGCGAGTACAACGCACTGCAAATGGTACGCCGATATAACCCACCGCAGGTAAATCTTGTAGTCTTTATGCCACTTCCCGGTACACCGCTGGCAAAATGCAAGCCGCCGAAGCTGGAGGAGGTGTGGGATGTTTTTATTACTGCACGGGAGATGTTTATGGATATACCGCTCTCGCTGGGTTGTGGGCGTCCACGTGGAGCGTACAGCATCGCACTTGAAAAGATGGCTCTTGATTTGGGGTTTAATAAGATTGCGCTCTGGAACGACGAATCATTAGAATATGCTAAAGAACTTGGACTGGACGTGAAATTCAAGATGACCTGTTGTTCACTTTGAGCATCAATAAGTAAGGAGCTGTAAAATGCGGAATACTACAATAATTAAAGAAACCCCAGAGTATTTACGCACCAGTCTTGCAGCAGCAATGGTGCTTGGGTTTAAACCCGGCAGGTTTTATCGCAACGCCCGAATGCCGTGTATTAATCTTCTGATGACCTATGAGAGTGGTTGCGTTGCCTCCTGTGCATATTGCGGGCTATCCAGAAAACGCAATTATACCAGACACCAGAGCTTTATCCGTGTGGAATGGCCCACATACAGTCTTGACCAGATTATTGAAGCCATCGCCGAACGCAACAACCGAATTAAACGAATCTGCATATCAATGATTACCCATCGGCGTGCAGTCGCGGACACACACGCGGTAGTGAACCGCATCAGGGAGCGTCTGGACACACCCATTTCCTTGCTGATTTCCCCAACATTACTTACCAGAGAAGATTTGGTAGACTTTAAGGCTCTGGGTGCAGACCGAATTGGTGTGGCAATTGACGCAGCCACTCCTGAATTGTTTGATAAACTTCGGGGGAGGGGTATAGGTGGTCCACATCGCTGGGATAAATACTGGGAAATTTTTGTTGATAGCGTAGAGGTCTTTGGCAAAGAAAAGGTCGGTGCTCATTTCATTGTCGGGCTTGGCGAGACTGAGCAGGAGATGTGTCGTGCCATTGAGAAAGCAAGAATCCTTGGCGGTGTAACTCATCTGTTCTCATTCTACCCGGAGCCGGGCTCTGCTATGGAAAATGTAGCACCACCACCCATCGGCACGTATCGGCGGATTCAGCTGTTCAGGTATTTGCGGGACCTGGACATTTGCTCAGTGGAGCAGGTCACTTTTAACGCAGAAGGGAAAATAATCTCGTTTGGTGTTGAGCCTGAACAACTGGACGAATATATAAATTCAGGCAAACCCTTTATGACCAGTGGTTGCCCGGATAATGAGACCGGCGAGGTTGCCTGCACCAGACCCTTTGGTAATTCGCCACCCGGGGAACAGGTACGTAACCTGCCCTATACCCCAAATGCGGAGGACATCACCCGCATCAAAACAGAACTCTGGTCGTAACAATCCGCTATAAACTAACCACACCAGCCAGAGGACTCTCAGGCTTCTCTACTGTTTTGCATAAGAACTTTAGTGAGATTGGGGAGAGGTTACTAAAGTTGTATTTGGGAAAGGGAGCGTGCAGACCGACATAGGCGTTTATGGCTGACCACACAATTGCGGATGCCCCACTGTTGATTATCTTCTATTCGAATGCTGGTATTGGATAGGCGAGAATCTGGACATTTTCAAGAAAAAGGATACCATCAGGAGCGTCGTTGGAGTCAAAGTTAATCATATCAAAGGCAAGC
>JAGHBZ010000467.1 GCA_021160705.1 Candidatus Sumerlaeota bacterium | reverse complement strand
TTTAACCCGCAAATCCTTTATTTAATGGGTTTACAAATGTGATAGGGTAGTGTGGTCATTCCCCATATTTTATTTGCTACGGCTGGAGTCAGGTTGCAAATTAGGTTTGCTGGCGACCATATAACACCACCTCGAGATAGATTCTGAAATTGGGCTAATATTACCTTTTGTAGGGGAAAAATTTTTGATGCAGGAGATACAAATTTTATTGTAAACGATGATAAAATCTCTATTTCTTTACAGCAATGAGTCGAAAATGAATAAAAGTTCTTTCGCTTTTTTAAGGAACGCTAAATCAACCTGATATTGAGTCTGATGCTTCCCTTTATACTACAGAAACCGGAGATTTCTCATATCTCTATTTCCACACTTTATAAGGAGCGGCTCTCTCTATATTCCTCACAATTGACTCTCCAGTATCTCCTAAACTTAGCGTTGCAAAGATTCTCATTTACCTTTATACAAAACCCTTAACAGGAGATTTTTTCCTTAATAATCCCCATTTCATTTTTTGATTTTGGTGACAATATAGAGGAGTTAGCCATAAGTTCGCTTACTTATATTAATATGGAACAGGTGTAAGTCTGCGTGCTGGTATGACTTCCACTACGCTTCGCTCTCTCTGCGCAAGTGAGGTCTCAACATAGCATACGGTGTATTCGCCGAGGTTTTTAAAATAAAAATTTCCTTTCAGCGGTTTTTGGTCTTTTATGACCCGAAGGTTGTATACACTCGGAGATAGCTTGAACTTAAGCCTCAAATAGGGAAGTTCAACAGGGGAGCTGTTAACTATTTCTGCTCTCGCATAAGACTCTGTGCCCTCATTGCGCATAGGGTAGCTCACTTTAACATCAAAGACATCAGGTTTAATAACATAATGGGTTATCTTCTTTCCCTTTACGTGCACGAGACACCAATGATAAAAACCACCATCAGTGGAGATAAGCTCAGCTCCGGCACCACCCGTTATCAGCTGTCCGATTCCGTCGTACTTCGTATAGTTATAGGCGTGCACGTGTCCATTTATGAGGAGATTGACGTTGTATCTCTTGAACAACTCAAATGTCTCATCTCTATTTTTCTTCCATAACCAGCACAATCCTCCTCGCCAGAATAGTGGCTGGTGAAAAAGGACTATGCGGTTCTGAGAGTCCTGATGCGCCGAGAGGTCATTTACAAGCCAGGTATGCTGTGGGTGTTTAAACCTGAGGTAACCGGAACTTGATGCGCTTTCCCTTGTTGAAGCAAACTTATCCCAGTCATCAAAGTCCTCATAAACGTCAATTATGGTGAAATGCGTGTTCCCGTAATTAAAGGAATAATAAAGCTCGCCGAACCACCGCCTATATAAATCCTCCCCGAAATGAGACGGATGCCCCCCACGGCAGACGTCATGATTGCCGACAACTGCGAGAAAGGTAGTTTTGAAACCCTTGATTGCGTCCCACAGATTTTCATACATTTTCTCTGTGACCGGTGTAGAAAGCATATCACCACCGCCAGAGACAATATCACCTACATCAAACATAAACGGCGGATTGACGGTATTTATCTGTTCCATAATTTTGTAGAAGACAGGGGGCATTGGGTCTTCAGTGCCACTGACTGGGCGATTATCTCCACATACAGCAAACCAGAATTCGTCACCCGGATTATGCCAGGGACGTATCTCTGTCGTAACTGAAGAGCCCTTCTCCACAGAAATAGAGAACTCCATTTCCTGTGTGCCTCGCTTCAGTCCATACGCTTCATTGTAATTGCTCACCGTGAAATAATCAGGGTCGAGATTTCGGACTGTAACAATAAAGCTCTGTGGGGATTTCACCTTAGAATTGTCCACAGTTATTCTGGCTGAACCGCCGGTAGCAAGATGAATAAATAGGTGATTCCCTTCACGGTATCTTAGGAAACAACCCGATAGTTGAATCTTAGTGGGGGGCACTATGAAGAGACGGGATTTTGCGTCTTCAAGTCTTTCGGACGAAAACTCCAGATGTGTGATTCCCTCTCTCTGGTCTCTATAATATATGGTTGCCCTTCCTTTTTTCAGAAATAAAGAGGCGAGTTTTTCCCTACCTCTTGGGTCAGCGAAGAATTCACCCTCTGGTGAGGAGCTCTTGAGGCTTACTTTGCCTGAGAAGAATCGGTCGACCTCGCCCCTGTCATTCACCGCCACAATTTCCAGAGGTGGTGATATATCTCCCCTTCGGATTGTGGAATATTCTGCTTTGACTTCAAGTCTTGAAGCAGGCTGGTAAAACTCAATCCGACACCCGGACACACGGACCTCGTCAAAGCCTACCTGGCACAGATAGGAATAAAGCCCCACTCTCCCCTGGTGGAAACGCTTCGGTGTTGCCCGGGCGACCTCCATACCATCAACGTATGCGCTAATCTTTCCACCTCTATTCTTCAGACTTAGAGTATGCAGTGTTTGTCTGTCGCTCCAGTTGAAGACCTGATTGAAGTCCTTCGGATATTTAGTCTTTGATTTAGGGGGTGTGCCATTCGGGTCTCCCAAGACATTTATATAAGAACTTATGTTGGAATAGCCATTGACATTTCTCCAGTTGCTTATGCGGAATACATAACCATTATAGAGGTCAGGGTTGTAAAATCTGAGTCCAATTTGGGCATTATACGTGTCAGGGTGCATAACGACAAACTTAGCACTGACGTCATAATTACCCATATCTGAAGGACCAGCGAAGGCAAAATCATTACGTTCCGTAGGAGAGACCTTGTTTGCAATGAGTTGATTATTCTCAATTTTCCAGCTTCCCGAAGCAATGTGCCAATGAGGACTGCCATTGCTTCCGGGAGGATATTGGGAGAAATCATCATAAAGAAGGGTATCTATCCTTTTGCCCTGACAGAGGGCATATATCTCGGTTAGACCAGGTAAGGAGGAGGAGACTCGGGCTGAACATTGTCCATTCTTGTCAGTTATAGCTCTGGTGGGAACGATACTATCGGCATTACTCCCCCTTGAGGAGAGAAATCTGACAGGGATTCCGGAGATGGGTCTTCGGTGATTGTCCACCACATAGACGGTTACAGTGGCGGCTGATTTTCCATCAGCAGGGAGAAAATAATAGTCAGCCCTAATAGTGGAATAGGACTGATTAACGTCTGGGTCATTTGAGATTGAGGCAAGTGTAAAAGAGCCTATGAAGATGACCAGTAAAGTTCTAAGTAGAGATTTTCTCATTTTTGTCAACCTCCATATTCATTTTAGATGACGTCAACGTTTACAAAATTACTGAAATCTCCTATTTAACTATCAAATGCCCTTTGAAAGTTTTCGCTCCCTGAGCCTTTTAGCTGTTGTGAACATCTCTACTATGTTCTCAGGTGGGGTCTCAGGTTGTATATTGTGGGAGCTTGCGAGGACGTAGCCTCCCCCAGGCGAAAGGTCCTGAATTCGGCGTTGCACCTCACGACGCACATCTTCTCTTGTCCCAAAGGGAAGCACGTGTTGGGCATCAATGGCTCCCCAGAAGGTAAGCACCTCGCCATACTCCTGTTTGAGGCGTCTTGTATCGTTCATCATTTCTGCAGAGACCTGTATAGGGTTGAGTATATCCACGCCAATCTTGATGAGCTCAGGTATAATGCGATAGACCGAACCACAGGAATGAAACATCACCAGAGCTGAAGTGTAACGGTGGATGGTCTCTATGAGTCTTTGCTCAAAGGGAAGGATGTATTTTACAACAACCTCCGGTGAAAGCATAAGGTCTCGCTGTGAACCGAAATCATCAAGAATGACTACCACATCTACATACTTCCCTATTGCATTTAGATAATGAGGGTAGAACTGCACAAAGTAGTCGGTAACTTTTTCCATAAGGGCGAGAGCGAACTCAGGGTTGACCTTCAGGTCAATGAGGAAATTCTCCAGTCCACGCAATTGCCAGGATGTCTCAAATATCCCGCCAATGGTATCTGCTACAAGGACATAATCAGTATTTTCATAAAGATAACGTGCTTCTTCCTCAAGTCCCTTTACTCTTTCCGGGTCATTTGGGTCTGGCCAGGGGTAGCTCTCAAGCTCAGTGATGGTAGCCTCCTTTAAAGGAAAATCAACGAATTCCAGATAGTCTATATAGAGTTTCCGATGTCTACCCCATTCGTCCACAATAGTGCCATCAGGTAATTCTTGAAGGATAGCGCCTTTGCGTCCCGGCTTCGAAAAAATGCGTATGAAGTCAATCCCGAACTCCTCCATAATCTTCGGATGAAAACGGAGAATGACATTATCAAGGGCAATGACCTCGGATGGATGGTCTTCAAGTCCCAGGTATTGCTTAAGCCGTCTATAACCTGTTATGGTCATAGACGAGACCGGCGGACCGAGGTCAATAGGGAGATAGTTATCTGCCTGGCGTAAGAGAACTTGTCTCACTATTTCTCTTCTATTCATTTAATGATTAGTCAAATATAAAGATAGCCTTCAGGAATTTGCGAGTCTTCTCAATCTCCAGAAACTTACCGAATTCGTCAAGCCGAAACCTGTGCGTTATTGTCTTTTTGAACTCGTTCTGCTCTTGAAGGAGGCTTAGAGCAGAAAGAAAATCTTTGCTGACCAGCGAAAAAGAACCAATGACTTTTATTTCATTCCGATAGATGTAAAAAGGAATAAGTGGGATGGTCTGTTCAGAGGGTGGTGCACCGAAGTAAAGAACCTCACCGCAGTTTTTCACTATATCAAGAGCGCGGAGTGCCATTGTGGTACTGCCAGTGGATTCAATGACTATATCCGCCTTGCCACCCAGCGAATCGATTATTCCATCAAAGCTCTCTATGTATTCAAGCCCAAATAACCGTTGAGCCAGTTCAAGGCGATACACACCTCGTGAGTAAAGGAGCACTCTGCTTGCACCACGCATCCTGCCGATGAGTGCATGCAGAACCCCGATAGGTCCTGCACCAAGCACAACGACCTTTTTGCCAAGAATTGAAGATAATTTTGACTGCCCGTGTAGAACACACGACAATGGCTCAGCCAGACTAAAGGTCTCAAGGTCAGCATCATCAGGAAGGAGATAAATATTTTTTGCGGGGACAGCCACATATTCCGCATAAGCACCCTGAGTGGTAAACCCGAAGGCACCGAAATCTGCACAATAATTGGTCAAACCACGTCGGCAGAACTCGCATCTCCCACACCAGAGATTAGGCTCAATAGCAACGAGTTTACCTTCTTTGAGGGCTTTCACGCCCCTGCCGACTTTAGAAATAACACCAGTAAATTCATGCCCGGGAATAACCGGAAATGAAATGGGGAATTCTCCACGCAAGATATGCACATCAGTACCACATATACCAGAGGTTTTGACTTTTACGATTACTTGCCCCTCCTGAGGCTCCGGCTCTGGAATGTCATCCACCCTGTATTCACCTACTTTTGGGAATACAATTGCCTTCATTTTTAAGCCTCCTTTTTGTATGATTTGTTCAAAAAAGTACCCAGAAGCTATGCACCGCTGTGGCTTTCTCAATGTGCACCTTGCAGGTAGAAGCAAGGTCAAACTCAAACTGGAGATTACCCTGGCTGTCGGTCTTCTTCTCTTCAGAATAAATGATGCCGTCGCCATCGGTTTTGACTTCAATCCGGTATTCAAAGGAAGGGGTGAGCAATGAGATGTAATTTTGTACAGACCCAGTACCTTGAAGTTCGTAAAGTATCTCCATTTGAGAGAATGTCTGTACTCTGACCTGAACGGATGAGGAAGGGACTATTTTAATTGGTAGGTAGCGCAAGATGACCACAGATGGGGAACTGACACCCACAGCATTAGATGAAGAACTACCATCAGAATTGATAGTTATCATAAAGTTTTCTATCTGAGTGCTATCTTGGTTAAGAAGCTGATAGGCGAAATAGTCCTCCAGTACCTCGTCAGAGACCTGTATAGTACCGAGCTCAGGGGGAAGCCATAGCCAGGTATCATTGCCGATTTTAATATCGTAGAGATAACCACCATAAAGGTATTTTGATGCAATCATAGCCAGCTCAGCACATGCCTCCGCCATTCCATAAGAGACAGCGCAGAGGTAATTAGCCTCAGGCATTGCGCCTTCGTAAAGGATACTATTTGCGTCACGATTGCCCCTTACTTCAGCGATTACGGAGTTGGCAAAGAATTCAGCCACCTTAAAGGCAAACTCCCGGGGTAGGGGACGTAGGTCGGGTCGGCAATAGTATGCATAGGAGGACTCAGCACACCATATCCCCTCAAACGTGCGCATAGATAGATTGGTATAAAGGTAGACGTGTTTACCACTGGGACCGTATTCATACCGATATGCGGTGTCACGTAAGTAATAGTAATATTTACGAGCCATATCAAGGAATCTCTCCTGCGAGGTGATACGATACGCTTCAATTGCAGAGGAGAGCTTCACAAGCTGTGCGGTATAGACCATTTCGTCAAGCCCTGTATAGTCGCCTTCCCAGATGCCATTTGCCTGAAATGAATTATACTCATAATCCATCGCCTCAAGTCCCCATTCAAGGTAATCGGGATTACCGGTTTTTTCATAAAGACGGAGACATAAGATGGCATAGGCACTCGTTACGCTGCTTTTCCGAGCAGGTTGGACGATATCAAGCACAGCATTTTTTGCCCCACAGGGTTCATAGCGTGAATCTACCCAGGAGTATAGACCGTTTGCCGTTGGTGGTTTCCCTCGGAGGAGGTCAAGATAGACGGTGCCATTGCTCGCCACAGTGTTGTCCACATCGTCAACTTTTATCTGGAGATAACGAACAGAGGAGAAGTCTTTCTCCTCCGGGAGCGAGAAATAAAGTAGTCGCCAGTCTGAGAAATTGAGACTCTGTGGTGGGGTCTCGTGAATAGGCACGCCAGCTGGGTCGGAGAATATGAAACGCAGGTGCGCATTAGAATCGCCACTACCTTTTACTGCAATGGTTATATCTGTGTAAGGTTCCAAGTTAAACAGGTCAGTGCGGTTAAGTAGGGCGTAGCTGTTCCAGACAGTGTCGGAGAAATCATAGTTCAAGGCGAGGCTTTTGTCGCCATAGTATTTCTCTGTGGAAGACCACGCAAGGCTATATGAGCCACCGCCCTGTCCCAGGAGCTGCCAGGTAGTATCCCCATCCATCAGGTCTATCTCCTCAAGAGCAGAACGGAGCTGAACCTCACGTAAGGTGCTGGCAAGCTGAGTAGTATCATTGAGATATTCAGGTCTTCCTGTAACATCATATAGATATAAGGAAAGGATACCTGTGAGCGAATTTTTGAAAATTGCATAAGGAATGGTTCCATCAGGGGTTTGCGACCAGTCGCTGGGATAGAGTCCACATTCAGTGTCCTTTTTAGGAAGAACGCCTGCTTCATAATAGACCTGTGCCTGCGGGATGTTTCCCCACTGGAGATAATAAAAACTGGCAAGGGCATTGGTGAAATAATCATAGCCATTGGGAATCGGGACTAAATTTGCACGCAATTGCTCCAGAGGCGAGACAGCGTCCTGTCCGGGTGGCGTGAAATCATAACCGTAATCCTGTGCCAGCTGGTCTATCCTTCTTAGGAAATATAGGTCATTAAGAACAGGGTCAGAGGATGCAGGAATCTCGTCAGCGATAAGCACAAAATGATAATCATAATTGCCCGAAGAGGGAATGCCATCGTTGAAACGAATGCAGGGAGCGAATCCATTTCCATCGCCTTCCCACCAGTTTTGCCCACCCCGGCAACTAAAATCAGTGGAATAATAGGAGTAAAAATTATGGGTATGTAGCTCTGCTGGTGGAACAATGATACCGAAAAATGCACCATCTTTCACCATTGCCATAACAGGTGTGCCAGAAAGGCAAATCCTATGGTCATGCGCTGACCAGGATGTCCAGGAGGTTTTCGTCTCTGTGAGTTGACCTGCAACGAATAAATTGGCATCAGGAAGATGAAGATTGCTAAATACCAGTCCAAGGGGGCAACTGACACCGTTATCTACGTTGAGCTGATAAAGGAGTTCCACCCTGTCGGAATACACGTCGTAGCGGGTAATGATACCAAAATTCACATTCTTACTTCCATCATTGAAATTCCCTGAGGAGGAAAGTTGCACCCGGATATGCTCAGAGGAATAAGTAGTTATGTCGTGAGAAGCAGAACCCTGGGAGACCTTCCAGCTGATAGTGGCATAATTATCCGTAGTGTAGCGAAACCTGTGAGTCTGCCATAATGCAATTATATTCTGAGGTGAAGTGGACTTGATGACTATCTGGTCAAGATAATAACCTTCTGGTTGGTGATGATGGGTAGTATTAGCAGATGAAAAATACGCAAATTTCAGAATAAGATTATCGTTCTCTATACAATCGTAGAAAATCCCATCTTCGTTGGTTTGATAATGAGTCACGGTAGCGGATGCGATAGGTATAATCAGGAGAAAGAGCAGACATATTAGGTCACTAAATATTCTGGATGAGAGACTCATAGCATTTCCTCCTTACATCTTACTCAAAGATTCCTTATACCGGAGAAGAGATTTCAAGCATTACTTTTAGAGACTGCGCCCTGTTAGCAAGTATGAATTCGAACGCCTGCTGGACATCTTTGAGGGTGAAATGACTTGTAATAAGCGGCGATAGGTCAACGACTCCAGATGAGAGAAGCTCTACCGCTTTCTCAAAATCAGGTTTCAAGTAGCAGAGCGTGCCGATGAGCTCAAGCTCGTGGTCCTGAAGTATATCTATGGGAGTGGGAACAGCTCCCGGAAGCACACCCACCTGGATAATTTGACCGCCGCGCTGGGCGAGGTTAATCGCCTGAGTCACGGTCTCCTCAATGCCCACACACTCAAATATCACGTCAGTGCCTGCATCCCCATATTCCTGGTTCAGGGCATTTATTAAGTCATCCTTTGAGACATTTACGATTCTCTTGGCGCCCAGTTTAGCTGCAATATCTAAGCGAAAGTCCACAACGTCTGAAATAATGACGTTCTTAACACCACTTGCCTTCAAAGCTGAGAGCACACAAAGACCAATAGTCCCGGAACCAATGACAAGCACACGGCTGTCAGGATTAACACGCGAACGAGCAACTGCATGAATACCCACTGCAAATGGCTCAATAAGTGCGCCAATCTCATAAGGCATTTCAGCCGGGATTTTGACGAGCATCTCTGCGGGTACTTTTACAAACTCTGCCATAGCTCCCGGAGCCTGACACCCGATAACTCGGAGATTCTGGCACCGATTATATATACCCTGACGGCAATTGTAACATTGACCGCAGTATAGAAGGGGTACTGCAGTAACCCTCTCGCCGGGCTGGATACCAGAGGAGCTGTCTTTTATTTCCTCAAGGTCTCCAGAGAACTCATGTCCGAGAGTAAGTGGGGGGTGCATAAGTGGATGTTTTCCCTCAAAAGCGTGTACATCAGACCCACAGATACCACATCGTCGGGGTCTTATGAGAGCCTCCCCTTCAGAGAGCGATGGTCTCTCAGTCTCAATAAAGACTATGCTACCAATCTTGTTTAATTGCGTTGCGAACATTTGTTTCCTCCTTTTTGCAAATCTCTCAGATAGGTTGTAATCTCATAGAAGTCGGGTTACCAGAAAAACATAAATTTATTGTAAACGATAACAAAATTCCTATTTCTTATGACTCCTTGTCAAGAAAAAATCTTAAAATTTTCTATCTTTTGCAAAATCTATATTCCCCTTTGAGTATACCATTTATTTCTTAACTTATTCTCTTACCCCTCCACTTTAACCTATACTCCACAGCATTCTCCTTGCAAACAGCTAACTTCCGTCCTTAACATTAAAAGTGCTTTCCCTGGGATAAATTTCGATAGAGGAGAAAAAGATTCAGGGACGCCAATCATATACAAATAAATATTGGAAACGATTTAAACTAATTGACAC
>JAGHBZ010000322.1 GCA_021160705.1 Candidatus Sumerlaeota bacterium | reverse complement strand
ATATAATTCTCATTTGTTTGCAAGCCTAATCCTTTGTTTATAAGACATTGAAGAACCAGAGAGCAAAAGATTCAGAAAGCAACAATGCCTCTTTTGTTTTCTTTGCTGAATAGAAAATAAATTCAGTTATATATTCTGGCAACGAGAATCTTGCCTTTCACTGGATGGACCTCTCTGCTGGGTGAATGATGAGTCTGGATGCCACCGGAGACGAGGTACTCAGGAACGCCAGAAACTCGGCATAACAAGAACAAGTATGGAAAAAAGCTCCAGTCTGCCCATCACCATAAAGAGCGAGAGAAGCACTTTAACAGGGTAGGGAAAATGAGCATAATGCTGGATGGGACCCACCTTCTCCAGTCCGGGTCCGATGTTGTTAAGTGTTGCTGCCACTGAGCTGGCAGATGAAATCAGGTCTACGTTAAATAGTGAAACAATGAGTGTGCCAAGAATAAAAATTAAGACATAGATAAAAAAGAAATTCAATATAGAGAGCTGGAGTGTGGAATCAATACGAGTATTGCCAATCTTGAGTTTTCGGATAGTTCGAGGACGATAAATTTTCTCAAGCTGGTATCGGGCGATTTTAAACATCGTAAGCCACCGAATAACCTTTATGGCTCCACCAGTTGAGCCAGCACAGGCACCGATAAACATAAGAACAACAAGTAACGTTTTTGCTGCAGGTGTCCATTGGTTAAAATCAGCGGTACTAAACCCGGTGGTGGTCATAATCGAGACTACCTGAAATGAAGCATATCTCAGCGCATTCAGGGGAGTAGAATAAACTCTGTTCAGCCAGAGGTTAATTGTCATTAAGAGAATCCCTGCAAGCAATATAAAGGAATACGCACGCCATTCAGGGTCTTTAAAATAGACAAGAGATTTTCTTCTGAGGGTTCTAAAATGCAGAGAAAAATTTGTACCCGCAAGAAACATAAAGGTGATAATAATTACCTCAATGAACACACTATCAAAATGGGCAATACTTGCGTTTTTCGTAGAGAAGCCACCAGTGGCAAGGGTACCGAATGTATGGCAGAGTGCTTCGTAGAGATTTAAGCCACAGAACATAAGAAGGGTGGTCTCCGCCACAGTAAATCCTAAGTAGATTTTCCAGAGAATTGCAGCGGTCTCTTTGATTCTTGGCGTGAGCGTCTCAGGGACAAGACCGGGTACCTCTGAATAGTATAGAAATCTTCCCCCGACACCAAGGAACGGAAGAATAGCAATGAATAACACCACTATGCCCATACCCCCAAGCCAATGAGTGAAACTTCGCCAGAATAGCACAGACCTTGGCAGTCGCTCAATGTCAGCCAAAATCGTAGAACCTGTGGTGGTAAACCCTGACATAGTCTCAAAGAACGCATCTACGTAATGAGGAATGGCTCCACTGATGACGAAGGGTAACGCACCAAATCCCGCTGAGAGGAGCCAGCCCAATCCTACCACTGCAATGGCTTCTTTGCGGAAGACTTTTTGAGGGCGCAATGAGCCTATCGCAAACAGTACTCCACCTGAGGAGAGAGTGATAAGCGATGAGAGAAACAGCCTGCTCCAGACCCGTTCATTAAAATACAAAGCCCAGAATACGGGAAGAAACATAGTAGCACCAATAACCGCAATGAGAAGCCCTAACAGGCGTGTCATAGCAAAGAAGTTCATTAGCAACTCCAGTTCTGAATCGCCACAGCGACAAAGAATGCATTACAAATCGGAGACCTTCTCAGGACTAAAAAATTGTTCTACTTTCTCCACCACTTCTGCCCGTGCAATCATAATAACAGTATCGCCGGGATAAATGCGGTCCTGACCCTGTGGCACTCTAACGTCACCTTCACGAACTATCATCCCCACAAGTGCCTGGCGCGGCAACTGCAACCTGCTCAAACTCTCTCCGGTAATTGGAGTCTCTGGAGCAACTTCGTATTCAATTACTTCCACTTTGCCTTCTTCCAGTAGTGAGAGGGATTTAATTCTTCCCCGGGCGAGCAGTGTCAGGATTTTCTCAGCAGTAATGAGTCGTGGACTAAGAGCAAGGTCAATTCCCACTCGCTCAATTACTTCCGCATAGTCTGGACGGTCAACCTTGGTGATGCATTGTTTGACCCCTATCTCTTTTGCCAGCAGGCTGGACATCACATTGGTCTCGTCATCACCGGTAACCGCGATGAACACATCGGAATTATGTATTCTCTCCTCTTCAAGGAAATACCGATTAGTCACATCGCCATAGACCACCTGAGTTTTATTGAGATGTTCACTGAGGAATTCGCAGCGTTCCGGATTGAGGTCTATGAGTTTGACCACATAATCCTGTCGGTCAAGAATTTCTGCAAGATACATCCCAATCTCGCCACCGCCAGCAACACAGATACTCTTAATGCCAACATCACAGACGCCAAAAAGTGAACATGCTTTGCGGAAAACGCTGGATTCACCTATGAAGCTAACCCTGTCGCCCGGTTTAAGTTGAGAATCCCCGTGAGGAATAATGACTTCATTGTCTCGAGAGATAAGTACCAGCAAGAGTCCACGAGGGAGTCGTAGGTCTTTGACCAATTTGCCAGCAAATGGGGAATCCTCTGCAATAGATAGCTGGCGCAACTGGACTTTATCCTGAGCAAAATGCGCCAGTGTAAGCGAGTCTGGATTGGCAAGAAATCGGGCTATTTCAACCGCAGTGAGTACCTCTGGGCTGATTATCAGGTCAATTCCGAGCATTGAACGGACATTAAATTTTATTGGCTCCAGATATTCCCGTTTTCGTACACGAGCTACTGTCTTTCCAGCGCCGAGGAAACGCGCAATCTGAGCAGAGAGCAGGTTTACTTCATCATTGTCGGTCATTGCCAGAACAAGCTGTGCTCTATCCACACCCGCTGATTGGAGTATTTCATAGGAACATCCAGAGCCGACGATGGTTTGCAAATCGTACATTTCACTGATTTCCAGCAGACGTTGACGATTGGTATCAATAAGGGTAAGATTGTGTCCGCTACGCACCAGTAACTCCGCAATACTACTCCCTACCGTGCCTGCACCTATGACGACAATGTTCATAATTAACTACTCTTGCTTTGGTCTCTGATAAAAGCGGGTATTATGCTGTGTACTACGCCTGCTGAGCTCAGATTCTATACCAGCAGGCGCATTTATCTTTTCACCCACATTACCGGGTATAAATAAAAGCGCTGGTACTCTGACAATTGACCTTATCACTGAAACCGCTCTTTTCTTGAGTTTACAATATATTATATTTTGATACGAAGATATACCTTTTGCAGTTTTATTGTCAAGATGATGTGATAGGGTCTTGCCTTCTGGGTACTAAATATTAAGCAGACCTCGCGTATGTGTTGACGCCATCCTCAAAGCTCATTGTACAAGATAAAGCTCTTAATTAGCTGAACCTGATGTTGTGAGAGCATTAATTTGAGTGCAATGAATTGAGTTCCAACAAGAAAGATTAATGGGCGTCTAGAAAAATAACCCTAATCATTAGGTAAGTTGTAGATAAGAATTGAAAACCTTTGCTTCCCCCTTTAAAATCAACGTGTTTTTTTAAAATAACCTTCCCGAAAGGAGGAAGCAAAGGTGAAAGAATTCTATGACATT
>JAGHBZ010000233.1 GCA_021160705.1 Candidatus Sumerlaeota bacterium | reverse complement strand
TTTATGACAATGTTAATCTTTGAATTTCTTCTTAATCAAGATTAATTTTCAAATCCATTTGTTGATTCGGTCGGTTAGTCGGTTATGTCGGTTTAGGTCGGTTGTGTCGGTTCGTCGGTTTAGGTCGGTTATGTCGGTTAATCGGTTTTGTCGGTTGGGGTCGGTTTGTCGGTTGGGGGTGGTTCGGGTTTGGGAGGATTATTGCGTTTGCAAAGGGGTTGCCACCAGAGTTCGTTGACCAGTACGCGGAGGGCGGCGGCGGTGGGAATAGCTATAATAAGCCCACCAATCCCCAGATGAGCGCCAACCATAAGTGCGAGAAGTACAAGGAGCGGGTGGAGCTGGCTGTTTTTTCCTACGATGCGAGGCTGGAATACAAACCCCTCAACACTCTGCACAAAAATAAAGATTCCAGCTACAATAAGCACTCCATAAAGCTTATCCGAAAGCGTTGCATACGTAGATGATAGCAATACCCAGATGACAGCAGGGGTAGCGCCGATAATCGGTCCAAGATAAGGGACGATGTTGCCAGCGCCCGCCAGAAACCCAATCAGGAGTGCGTATTCTTTAAATCCAGCGATGAGGAGTAATATGGTAGTCAGTATACCCACCAGCACACAGTCAATAAGCTGTCCGCGGATAAATCCCCCAACCGCTATGTCGACTTTTTCAAGGAGGTCAAAGACACGCTGGCGATGTCTGGGAGAAATTAAAGGTTCAATGGATGGGCGAATCTTGCTGAAATCTACTATGAGATAAAAGCTGATGACCGCAACAAAGCTGAGAAACGAGAAGAAAGAAACAATGGAGCCAAGCATATTAACCAGACTTTTAGCGAGTGTGCCGGCGGCGGTCGCACCACCTGTGGCAACAGCTTTCAGACCCGGGAGGGCTGCCTGGATTATCTGTTGGAGGTTGTCCTGTATAGCCTTGAACTGCTCAACGAGTTTTTCTTTTTGTTCAGGGGTGAACTGGATTTTCAGTTTTTCGAACAGGAGGCTGATTTTTTGAGGCAGTACTTCTACCAGGAGATTAATCATTGCCATTAATTGATGATATACATTAGGGAGAAGCCATAGGAGAAAAAGCCCGATGAGCAGGAAAATTATTACGTAAACCACCACCAGCCCGAATATTCGTGAGAGGCGAAGCCGCCGTTGAAGGAACGTGACAATCGGGTCAAATAGATATGCCACGATGAACCCGACCAGAAACGGCGAGGCAATATTGCTCAGTGTCTTCAGGATTGAGCGAAGGGTATAAAGCGCATAGACTGAGCCAGCAAGAATGATTAAATAGCAAAGCCAGGTAAGGGCTTTTTTGAGTTGTCTGTCAAGTGTGTCGCCATTCATAGCTCTTTTTCATAGCCCATAGAGTTTTTGCAATTTAATGAGTTGATTCATTTAAATCAATGGTTTGTATAAAATCAATCCTTTTTTTAAGTGAGGGGTGCGAATAGAACAGAAACTCCACAATGGATGAGGGGTCGGGGTTAGCCAGATTAAGTTCAGCGAGTTTCTGCATTGCGGATATAAATGGGTAGCGCAGGTGAGTAGTCCTGACCGCAAACTCATCAGCCTGCATTTCCGAGCGTCTTAATATAATATTAACCAAGATATGTAAAAAGAAAAAGACCACGCTCACCGCAACTATAATTAAAGGCAGTACAGCAAGGTCGCTTACATTGAAGGAGGGGAATTCAGCAGACATTCTGGAGACAAAAAGGCTCAGGAGTGCCATAGTGAGGATAATCATTGCGGATTGTAGAGCCAGAGCTTTCCATAAATGCCGATAGTGGTGATGACCCATTTCATGAGCGGAGATGACACAAACCTCCTCTGGTGAAAAGTTCTGCAGTAAAGTATCTGCAAGATAGATGCGACGGGTTGAGCCAATGCCAGCAATCATTGCGGTAGCAGACCTTGTCTTTTCGCTTAGATGCATCACATATACAGGCAGAGGTGTGCCAATCACCTGCCGTGAGAGTTCCTCCAGTCGTGATTTCAGCTCACCATCTTCAAGTGGTTCTGATTTTAAAAATATGGGTAGTATGAGCACGGGCATAAGTTTTGCCAATATGACCATAAAGAGGATAAGAACCATTGAGAAGCTCAGCCACCAGAGCTGCGGAGTCTCTCTGATAAAGAGATAAAAGGATTCGACCACGATGATGATAATCAGGAAACTTAGCCCAATGGACTTTAGGTAATCCTTACACCAGTGAGCGAACGTCTGATGCGAGAGATTAAACCGCCGCGGAAGTATCCATCCCCGCCAGCAGGAGACAGGCAAAAGGATAATCTCAATGATGCCGAACAGGAGTCCCACAAAAAGGGCAATTTGAAGGGAACGCAGAGCAACTAAAGATTCCACAAGATTTTTTAGTCCCAGCGAGAACCCACTCCAGTAGGCAACCAGCAAATATGCGAGTTCAATACAGGTAGCTAGCACACTGAGTGATAATCTCAGGGTTTCATATCGTTTTGCCTCTTGCATATTTAGAATAATGTATGTAAAATCCTCTGAGTTTGCAATTTTATATTAACGCCAGCAGATTATACACCAAGGAGTAATAAATGCAAGAGTCACTACGTCAACAGATAATTCCCCGTCCTCTTGAGGAGGAGATGAAAGACTCGTATATTGATTACTCAATGAGCGTAATAGTGGGGCGTGCATTGCCGGATGTGCGAGATGGGCTAAAACCCGTTCATCGGCGTATAATCTATGCGATGCGAGAGCTGGGTCTTCACCCCAACCGTCCGTATATGAAATGTGCACGAATCGTCGGTGAGACTATGGGTAAATATCACCCGCATGGCGATGCTGCCATTTATGATGCTCTGGTGCGGATGGCTCAGGATTTTTCCTCACGATATGTCTTGATAGACGGGCAGGGTAACTTCGGTTCTATTGATGGTGACCCGCCTGCTGCATATCGGTATACTGAAGCCCGGCTCGCACCCCTGGCAGAAGCTATGCTGGCAGATATAGATAAAGACACCGTTGATTTCCGCCCTAATTACGACGGCAAAAATGTTGAGCCAGTGGTGTTGCCCTCTGCCATCCCGAATCTCCTGATAAACGGTTCCTCCGGGATTGCTGTGGGGATGGCGACAAATATCCCTCCCCATAACCTGCGGGAAGTCATTGATGGTATTATTGCCTACATTGATAATCCTGAAATCTCTGTGGATGAATTGATGGAATGCATTCCGGGACCGGATTTTCCCACAGGCGCCTTTATTATCGGAAAGGAACAGATAAAAAAGGCGTACACGACCGGGCGTGGAAGAATCGTTATGCGTTCGCGGATTGTGACAGAACAACTCAAGGGTGGCAGGGAGGCGATAGTGGTCACAGAAATCCCGTACCAGATAAATAAATCTAAAATCCTTGAGGAGATTGCTCAGCTTGTGCAGCAGAAAAAGATAACCGGGGTTTCGGATTTGCGCGACGAGTCTGACCGCGAAGGTATACGAATAGTGATTGAGGCAAAACGTGGTGAACCTACACAGGTAATCATTAACCATCTGTTAAAACACACCTCATTGGAGACAGCATATAGCATTATTCTACTGGCACTGGTGAATAATCAGCCTGCGTACCTCCCACTCCCCAAGATGATTCATTATTTTGTTGAGCATCGTAAAGAGGTGGTGGTTCGCCGAACTAAATTTGAGCTGAGAAGAGCCGAGCAACGCCTGCACATTGTTGAAGGACTTAAAAAAGCAGTCGACCAGATAGATTTGGTGATAAAGTTAATTCGTCAGTCAAAGACCACTGAAGAGGCAAAAGAAAAATTAATGAGCAGGCTTGCTCTTTCAGAGGTTCAGGCACAGGCAATCCTGGATATGCGACTGCAACGTCTGACCGGGCTAGAGATTCAGAACCTTAAACAGGAATTAAGCGAACTAAAAAAGACAATTAAGTCTCTAAAAGAAATCCTCGACTCGCCTCAGAAGGTACTGGATATAGTTAAGGAAGAACTCCGCAAGGTGCAGGAGCAGTTTGGCGATGAACGTAGGACTGAGATAATTGAAGCTGCAAAAGATTTGACCATTGAGGACCTGATAGCTGAAGAGAATGTGGTCATTACGGTCTCGCATAGTGGGTATATTAAACGTACCCCGACCACGTTATATCGTCGTCAGCATCGTGGCGGTAAAGGATTAACCGGGATGGAGACCAAACAGGAAGATTGGGTGGAGCACCTCTTTGTAGGGACCACGCATAATTATATTTTGTTTTTTACCAATAAAGGGCGGGCGTACTGGTTAAAAGTCTATGAACTACCCCAGGGCGGCAGGACCTCCAAGGGAAGACCAATTGTGAATTTGCTCAATCTTGAGGAGGGGGAAACGATTGAGGGGATGATTCCAGTTGCCCGATTTGATGCGGAACAATATCTCATTTTTGCCACGCGAAATGGCTACGTAGTAAAGAACTCTTTGGCTCTGTACAGTAATCCACGCCGCACCGGTATTAAAGCCATAGAGATTCCTGATGATGACGAGTTGATAGATGTCAAATTATCGCACGGAAAAAATGACGTCTTTATAGCCACCCGGCGAGGGCTTGCCATCCGATTTCACGAGTCAGAAATTCGTCCAATGGGACGCGGTGTCAGAGGAGTCATCGGGATTAGATTAATGCCCGACGATGAGGTGATTGGTCTGGAGATTTGCCGTCCTAACTCTACCATCCTTACTGTATGCGAAAAAGGATATGGCAAACGCACCAGCATAAACGATTATCGTATCACACATCGGGGTGGCAAGGGCGTTATTAATATCAAAGTCAGTGAACGAAACGGTAATGTGCTCGGTATAAAGGAGGTCATTGATACTGACGAGCTGATTATGATAACCCAGAAGGGCAAAATTATTAGAATCCCGGTCTCTGGTATCAGGGTGATTAGTAGAAACACGCAGGGTGTTCGACTCATTCAATTAGATGAGGATGACCACCTGACAGGTATGGAGCGGATTGCCGAAAAGAATGAGAATATGTTAAGCGCGGAGATAAAAAACTAATAACATTTTCTGTTTGAAATGTGCGGAAACTTTTCATTACAAGCCATTAATCCCCCGAATCCCGGGGTAAACCCACCGGGCTACATACGGGTCGTTCCCTCGGAACTTTATCAAAGAACTGATACGTTACAGATTTAATTCATAAAAAAATTACTGTAATTTTACAGAAAACGAATTAACTCATTGTAGCTAACTTAAAAATATATATAAGGAAGGAGAGATGAACAGAGCACGTGAAGTCTGGGCTACAAGGATAGGAGTGGTACTGGCAGTAGCAGGGAGCGCAGTTGGACTCGGCAATTTCCTGCGGTTCCCGGTACAGGCGGCTGAGAACGGTGGTGGCGCCTTTATGATTCCTTATTTTATTGCCTTTCTTCTCCTGGGGATTCCACTCTGCTGGGTGGAATGGACTATGGGCAGGTATGGGGGTAGATTCTCTCATGGGAGTGCACCGGGTATATTCCAGTCAATGTGGCGCTCGCCCGTGGCTAAATACATTGGTGCTATTGGTATCTTCGGACCGCTTATTATCTTCTTTTACTATACATACATAGAGTCCTGGACACTGGGCTATGCCTATTAC
>JAGHBZ010000422.1 GCA_021160705.1 Candidatus Sumerlaeota bacterium | reverse complement strand
ATAGAGATAAATTTCTTATCCCCAGAGTCATAAAAATCGTGGATTCTTACGATGTGAGGATGAGAGAGTTTTTTAGCGGCTTTAGCCTCTTGTTTAAACCTCTTAACAGCACTCTCATCGCTCAAAAGAAGTTCATTAAGAACCTTAAGCACGACAATTTCATCAAGCGCAATGTCGCGAGCTTTATAAATAATCCCCATACTTCCACGATTGATTTCTTCTATAATAACGAATCGGGGTTCTTTGAGCCCATATAACATAGGAAATCTATCTTTTTCCTGTAGCTTAAGGCGATAGTTAATTTTCTTAATCCTGAGGTTAATATCACGATAATTCGGGTCATATTCTTTAAGTCTTTGATAAACGTTAGAAGCGGATTTGAGTTGTTCAGCCTCTTCCATATCTTTACCCAGGCGATAAATCATATCAGCGACTTCGTCATCCAGAGGCAGGAGTTTTAATTTTTGCCAGGCTTTCACAAAGAGTTTCTTCTGCCAGAGACAAAGACCCAGAATCTTTAAAGCACGTAGGCGGTATTCTTCATCCTCCACCAGCTCCTGCAGAAGATTGATGGCTTTATCGAGTTGATGGAGTTTGACATAGGTTTTAACTAAACGAAACTTAATTGATGGATTGTCTTTCTTCTTGAGTATGTGCTCATAGGCTTCAGCGATTTTCTCCAACCAGGCAGTTTCTTTCTCTTTCTCATAGAGAACCTCAAGGTCACCAATGGCATTTTCATAATCCCCCTGTTCAAGATAAAAGAAGAGACGGTTTTTTCTTGCCTCCTCCGACATTGGGAAAGAACGCACTATTGTATCGTACAAATGTCTCATTGTCTCTTGTGGGAGTGTCTTTTTCTCTTTTAGCCGTTTAATAGCCTCCAGAGCCTTTTTCTCTCCCCCGGTGAGCAAATACATCTTTATAAGCAAATAATAGAAGTCTAAAACCTCATCGTGTTTCTCTAATAGCTTTTCTAATTCCTCAATAGCCTGTCCATATCTATGGATAGCAGTTGAAGAGACATCACCTCGCGAGAAACGTTTGATGGCATCCTGCAGTTCAGGGGATAGTGTTATATTATATTTCTCTAATAGAGCCTGCCCTTCAGCTGAGAAGACACTGGGGGGTTGATGCATTATCCGTGTTTGGTGGTTTGGACTATCCTCAATTACAATATCAGGTTTAATGTCAAGTGAGGTCTCTTCTGTGTCAATGAACGTATAGGCAGATGAGTTATAAGATGCATCAGGAATCCTTGCCACTTCTTCTACGGGATGTACAGAATCTTTTTCTGGTAATGCCTCTGACACCTGGAGTTCAGCTGTTTTCTTCTCTTCAGCAAGACTCTTACGAACCGGACGACGAGTCTCAGCGGACTTTATCCGTGAAAGGTGGCGTTCTTTTCTTTTCTGAGTATCAAGAAACGAATGAAAAAGAGAAAGTTTATTTTCAATCCCAGTGGAGGTCTCAACCGCTGAAACTTCAAGAATACCATTGCTGTTAATAAAGAACGTAACCCGAATACGAGGTACACCAGCAGGGGCTGGAGGTATGTCAGTTAGGGTAAACTTGCCGAGTGAACGATTCTCAGAAGCAAGGTCGCTCTCTCCTTGCAGAATATGGATATTAACAAAGCGCTGGTTATCACTGGTAGTAGTAAAAATCTTGGATGCCTTTATGGGAATAGTAGAATTCTTTTCAATTATTTTAGTAAACACATTGTCTTCAGTCTCAATGCCAAGGGCATGAGGAGTAACGTCCAGAAGAACAACCTCCTGGAGTTTGCCCTCAAGGACACCACCTTGAATAGCAGCGCCCATAGCAACAATCTCATCCGGATTAAGCCCAATGGAGGGTTGTTTACCAAAAAATTCCGCAACGGCTTTTCGCACCGCAGGGATTCTTGACGACCCGCCTACTAATATAACCTCGTTGATATCCTTAGTTGACAAAGCGGCATCCTGTAATGCCTCCTGACAACACTCAAGTGTACGCTCAATATATGGCTGAACGATTCGTTCAAGTTCTGCACGCTGGATTTTTCTCTCAAAATGAAGAGCTCCTCCCTCTGAATGCGCAATGAACGGCAATGTAATAATAGTAAACTCCCTTGTAGAGAGTTCACACTTGGCAATCTCTGCAGATTCTTTCAACCGCAGAAATATACTATGGTCTTTAGTGAGGTCAATATGATGTTTTTCTAAGAATTCTCTTGCCAGTAACTCTGCAAGGTCAGAATCAATATTCTCGCCACCGAGATAAGTATCTCCCTTTGTGGACAGTACTTCAAAGGTGTTCTCCTCAATCTGAAGGATAGAGATGTCGAAGGTTCCACCACCGAAATCATAGACAGCAATGGTTTGATTTCGTTTTTTATGTAGCCCATAAGCCATAGCAGCCGCTGTTGGTTCATTGATAAGCCGTACTACCTCCAGACCAGCGAGTTTAGCCGCATTTGACACAGCCTCGCGTTGAAGGTCATCAAAATATGCAGGAACAGTGATTACTACATACTTCACCTCTTCGCCGAGATAATGCTCAGAAGCATCTTTCAATTTGGAAAAAATAAACGAGGCAATCTCCTCTGGGGTGAGTTCTCTATCAAAAATTTTTATAGATAATTTCCCATTCCGGTCCTTGGCAATGAAATTTACCTTTTCCTCCCTTTCTTCAATATCAAAGAAATCTCTACCAAGGTATCGCTTAATAGTGTGTATGGTGTGTTGTGGATTAGCCCCTGCCTGTCGCCGTGCAATTTCACCCACCAGAACCTTTTCATCTTCTGTGAATGCCACCACTGAAGGTGTTTTATTCTGTCCCTCCTGGTTGGGGATAATAACCGGAACATCTGCCTCTAAATAGGCGGCTAATGAAAAAGTCGTCCCAAAATCTATACCTATTATCTTCTTCTCTTGCATCATTGAGAATTACTGGCTCTCATTTTTAGTTATTATACATATACCTCTACTTCGTCAACTTACATTAATTATTATCGTAATAAGTGAACAAAACCTTATAAGATAATGAAACAAATTATATAAGTCAAGGAGATATATTATGAGGAGAGAAGATTTTGTGAGTTACAATTGAGGGTGTCTTTTGGAGGCATCAAATATGTGTCAAAATGTTTTGCTCTTTGACAAACTGTGAACGGAGAAAAATGGGTCGACATCTTCAATACCCCCAAGATTCTTTCACAGCACCTTAGCTCCTTCTCCAATTCACGGCAAATCTCTGCTGGTGTTTGCTTTCTCAACTCCATTTTTAGCAATTTTAGGGTAAGTGAAAGGCAGGATTACTAAAGTGTAAATCGGTACTCGTATGCTAAACTCACGAATGCCCAAATATGAAAAACACGGATAGAACCCAAAAGATACAGAAAAAGAGAGAACCCCAGATGTGCACTAAGGGGTATGAATTCTTACTACGAAGGTTATTAAGAAGCAATCCGCTGATTGCTCAGAGGAGCTCAGTCAGATTTTTTATACTTCCATAAAATATTTGATTTTTTGAAATCTGCGGATGAAAAGAGTGAAATCTAAATTCTGACAAATGTATGAAAAAACTCCCAGGCGGTTGACCGTGTTTAGTGATTTTATTTGCATCCGAGCTTGTTCTTTTATTACCCTCCAAATATCATCATTATTGCTGACTGAGATATAAGGCGTTAGTCGCCCAGTCTTCGAATAAGGAGGAGATGAGTATGATGTGGCGAGGAAAAATGAGTTTATTGGAAAAGCAAATTACGTCTACGAAGCCCAGCAGACCATCGGCTCTGTCTCTGTTCCAGAAGATAGTGCTGATATGTCTTGGAGTAGGCACTTTTATGTTCCTTATCGGTGCGTATGCTGATGAACCAGTGTATATCGTCTGTATAGACCCCGGTCACCAGCTCCACGCGGACTACAGCCAAGAACCCATCGGACCCGGAGCAACACAAACCAAAGCCTGTGTGTCCAGTGGGACAAGCGGACCAATCTCAGGACCGGAACACGCAGTTAATCTTGACGTAGGGCTCCGACTTCACGACATCCTCACCTCAAACGGTGTTATCGTAATTATGACACGCGTTCGAGCAGAGGTGCATCTCTGTAACAGCCAACGTGCCATTATCGCCAATAAGGCAAAAGCAGACCTATTCATCCGTCTCCACTGTAATGCCGGCACCGCTCATAGCTGTTTCACGCTTTATCCTGCAAAAATAGAAGGCTGGACTGATGATATTTATGAGGAGAGCAAAAGAGCAGCAGAGATTGTCCAGTCTGAGTATTCCGCATATACCGGGATACCAAGTGCAGGTATAATCCCCCGCTCAGACATTACAGGATTTAACTGGGCGGACGTGCCCGCAATCCTCCCAGAGATGCTTCATATGCAGAACCCGGATGATGACCGACTGGCTTCCACACCAGAATTCAGACAAAAAATGGCTGAAGGGTTAGCAAAAGGTATCCTGAAATACCTGAGGACTCGCACACCAAAAAAATCCAGTCTGATTTTTCGGTAGGCAAGATGTAGTCGGGACTTATTCTCAAGTTGTTTCGAGTTCTTCGCTCTGCAAAATGCTGAATTATAATATTTCCTAATTGAGATTAACCAAATTGCCCTGATAACCTCAATGAATACAGTGAAATGCATATTTCAATCTGTAAATTTCAAACAGGAAATGTTATAACACACTCTTTGGTATTGAAAATAAATCTCTACCTCTGTGAACTCTGTGTCCTCTGTGGCTTATTCTTTACCTTTAGCCACAGAGAGCACTGAGCACACTGAGAGAAAAAGGAAATTTGAACAGAGTCAGAAGAAACGAGCAATATTCTAAGCAGAACGGAAACGCTTTTTATGGTGTTAAAAGAATTTGTACTATGACCTCTGTGAACTCTGTGTCCTCTGTGGCTTTTTCTTTACCTTTAGCCACAGAGAGCACTGAGCATACTGAGAGAAAAAGATAATTTGAACAGAGTCAGAAGAAATGAGCAATACTCTAAGCAGAACGGAAACGCTTTTTATGTCGGTAAAAGAATTTGTACTATGACCTCTGTGAACTCTATGTCCTCTGTGGCTTATTCTTTATTTTAGCCACAGAGTTCACTGAGCACACGGAGAGAAAAAGATAATTTGAACAGAGTCAGAAGAAATGAGCAATACTCTAAGCAGAACGGAAACGCTTTTTATGGTGTTAAAAGAATTTGTATTATGACCTCTGTGAACTCTGTGTCCTCTGTGGCTTATTCTTTATTTTAGCCACAGAGAGCACTGAGCACACTGAGAGAAAAAAATTTAAAATAATGACCCTTGAGATGCAACAAGGTAATGTAAAACTTTTTTCGGAATTCCCTGGACATTAAACTCTCGAACCTGGAACAAAAATTCAATTTGTAGCATTTCAAATAGAAGATGTTATTAGTCCCACTGAGCACTTCCACATATATCCATTTAACCAGCCTGAGCGACTAACCGAAAAAACTCGAATCCGCTTTAACCTCACAACCTAACGGTGCTGGCGGTTTTTAAGGTCAATATTCAGGTGTTCTTTCAGAAGTAAGCGAATGTGGTCAACGTGAGACGCTTCCCAGTAAAGTTTCCCACACTTCGGGCATCTATAGATTTTCTCCTGTGTCTGCCGCACCAGTGGGGGTAAATGCTCCGCTACCTCCTCTTTATCCACAGGCTCAATCTCTACGTTACAATTGGAGCAGCGTGAGAACGCTGTCTCAGAGAAATCAAGTTTATACACCCGAATAACTTCTCTGAGTTGTTCCCAGAGATTGGTAGATTTTATCAACAAAGCTGGTGTCTCCGGGTACATTTCAATGAGTTTTGTATCTCGTGTGAGGATAATGCGCTGGCTGTTCTTCGCTTCCCTGACCAGCTCGTCATCGTCAATCACACCACTATATATAATGTCGTAACCCAACAGACTCAACCACCTGGCGAGTTTACCCAGCATTGTATCTGCTATAAACTTACAGGGATTTTCCTGAGCGCAAGACATAATGTCATAGTTCTGGTTTTAAGCCTTTGACGAAATTCACCGGAATGGTGAACACAATTCCAGTGGAGGGATTTTCCAGACCGCCCACAATATCCTGTATAGCAGAAATGGCTTGCTCCAGTTTCTCCTTCTCCCCAATCACGGAGAAGATGGTCTTATTATATTTACTGCTCCCGGAGAGCAAATTGCGAAACCCAGCAAATATAGGTACCTCCTGCACCAGTGTTTTCCCCATCCCATAGGTATCAATCACAGTGGCACCGGTAATCCCTATTTCAATAAACGCTTCAAGGATTTCATCCACTTTGGAGGGTTCATTTATGACGCACACCAGGAGTTCCATAAAATTTGTCCTTTAATTAGTTGAAGATTTTTTTGCCAGTTGAAATTTCGCTTCCTCCTGGCGAATGATGTTAATAACTTCTTCTGGAGTCTGAGCTGACATCAGGAGCTGAAAAAGCTCACCCAGGGACAACAGGCGTGCAAGACGTGCAAGTAACTTGAGATGTAGACCCTGAGCCTCTGAGGGACCAAGTAAAAGAAAAATTATAAACACTGGTTCCCCATCCAGAGATTGGTAGTCTATTCCATCGGGTATACGGACAAAACACACAATAGATTTGTCAAGTTGTTGTGTGAAAGCGTGAGGGATTGCGTATCCTCGTTTTATTCCAGTACTCATCAACCGTTCCCTTTCCATAAGGGCATTGAGGACTTCGGTACTGTCTTTAAGCACTCCCTGTCGAGTAAGCGTCTCTACGACCTGTTCTAAGAGGTCTTTTTTATTGCTGGCTGAAATATCGTCCAGCACAATCCACTCAGGACGCATAAACTCGTGAATATTCATTGTATTCTCCAGTAATAAAATGAATAACTCAAACGCTAAACAAAAAATTAATCACATCGCCATCCTGCACAGAATAAGATTTACCTTCAGCGCGTACAATGCCTTCACGCCTTGCAGAAGCGAATCCATCTGCCTTGATGAGCTCCTGCCAGTTGAGGACTTCTGCCCTTATAAATCCACGTGCAAAATCTGAATGCACCATACCTGCTGCTTCAAGTGCACTGCTGTTCTCTTTAATCAGCCACACGTGTAATTCATTCTGGTTAATAGTGTAGAAGACATTCATCTTTAGTAATTTCAGTATGCGTTGAATAATTCGTTCACTGGCAGGGACTTCAATCTTATAATCCTGCAGAAACTCCTCCTGCTCTTCCGGTGGGAGCTCGAGTATCTCTTTTTCAATCTCGGCATTTACAGAAATCACATCATAGGACGGGCTGTTAAATTCTTCCTTCAACTGCTGGCATAGGTTTTCGCTGGCGTGTGGGTCATCATCAGCTGTGTTTATAATAAAGAGAATTGGTTTTTGTGAAGCAAATTGAAATCCACGGAGTAGTTTCTCTTCTTCCTCAGTCAAACTCAGCTCTGTTAAAGGTCTTTGTTCTTCCAGGACTTCTTTTGCACTCAGCAGGACTTTCTTTTCCAGCAGAAGTTGCTCCTTCTCTTTCCCGGCGACTTTCTTCAAAGTCTTCTCCAGACGTGGTAGTCGATTCTCTATTTTACTGAGGTCAGACAATATTAATTCCAGCACTATATTGGTCATTTCCTTTCTTACATCCGGCGGAGGAAGGTCTTGAGCACTAAATCCCCTCACTACTGCTAACCATACATCCGCAGTCGCCAGATGACGGAGCTGGGATTCAAGGATTGATGTATGGTGCGATGTGTCTGCTTCCTCAAGAGTGGAAGGCGGAGCATCAACATCAATAATTCTGGTGGTGGCAAGTGTGGTCTTTGGTGGCTGGAATTTCTCGGCAAGTGCCTCTGCTCTATGGTCTCTAATTTTTACAGTCGCCAGGTGAACTCTGGAACCATCCTCAGTATGGCGAAATGTCTCAGCTCTACCCTTGCACAGAACATTAAAAACCGTAGTCTTTCCACTGTGCCAGAACCCGATAATACCTAATTCCATCATCTATTCTCTTAAAGAAATGTACAAACTAACTCGCCGAGAGTGCTGCAGGTTCTTCAGTCTTTGAGGGGAACAGCATTGATTTCAGTTGCCTCAGGCGTTTCTCCAGCTGTTGAAATTTCGCCTTTTTATAATTATACGGCTCCCCAAGTGCCCGTCCGAGGTTTAATATGTCTTTAATTTTCTCTTCAAGTTGACTTATACTTGCCTGTTCCGACTGAATAATGAGGTCTTTTGTTACGTCCTGAGGAGTTATATTTAAGGTCTTGCCGTACATTGCCTTAATCTCATCCGGGATTTCTTTCATCTCACGAATCTTCCTCAGATTGTTTATGTGTTTCCCCAATCTGAGTACCATCTCCTCCAGTGTCTCCGAAGGGAGTTTATCCCGTTTCAAAATCATTTTATAACCAGGTTCTTCAGCAATTCGTTCCCCAATATTTTGCACTATTTTGCTTAACTTCTGCACTTCATACTCAAGTATGTCCTTTTTAGTTAATTCTTTCTCAGACGACCACTTCATTGTTTTCCGGTAATAATCAATGATTTTAGTACTGAGGGGTTGTTTTGCCAGTTTCAGGATGCGCTGGTACTCCTGCTCAAACGCAAACATATCAGCGGCATCCGGCAAATCCCACCATATCCAGGTCTGGATGAGCTCTACGATTTGTTCAAGCGATGGGTCAAGGGCTCTATAGAATGTACGGATGTTACGAATATTCAATATACCCCGCGTGGTCTCTGCACGCTCATCCGCTAAATTAATAATCTCATTCATAATAGAGTTCTGGTCAGTTGGAGAGAACAAAGCACGTTTTTTCTGTTCATCATCTGATGAGAGAATATCACACACAAAGTATCTCACCGGTCCAAAGGCTTTGGTGTCGCTGAGCAATTGTTTTAGTGTAACCATCTGTTGCCAGCTCAGGTCTGAATATACGTGTGCAATATTGGGGTTTATTCGTATAGCGTGCTCAAATCGTGCATCAAGAAACTCTTTAACAAGATTCGCTATACCCTCCACACGTTTCTGTTGCTGGGGGCTTAATTCTGCCATAGTCTCAACTCTCCTTTTCTGGATATTTCTAAAACTTATTATACCTTGGTTGACCCCTTATTTGTCAAGGTGACTGATGATTTTTATTAAGGAAATAAAGTTAAGTCCGTAGTGTTTCCTGACGATAAAAAAATTGAATGCTTCATCTCTGATGAGAGTAAAAGGCTGTAAAGATGCAAAGACCTCGGCAGAAAAAAAATAAAAAAAACCGCTACGAACTGCCTGAACAGATAGATTATACGAAATTGGCTGATAAGATTCTCCCGCAACTTCTCCGCCAAATCTTATACCACAAAGGGAAATATTGCTCCTTTTTAAATACAGGGAAGAATCATAAGAAAAACTTATAAACTCAGGTTGAGCAAACGCATTGCATTAAAATAAAATATATCCTCGAGTTCATCCGGGCTAAATCCGCACCGTTTTAAGCGTTCTACTTCTTCTCTCTGCTCTGCCCAGGGCGAGTCTGTACCAAACAAAATTCTTTCTATTTTATGTGCACGTGCCAATAGCACAAAACGAGCTGAATCCATAAAGGGTAACGTGAAAGAGGTCTCCAGGTAGATAGAAGTCCCAATTAGATGCTTTTCCACCTCATCCCAGAGTTGAAATCCACCAAAGTGTGCCCCAATCAGCCGAAGACGCGGAAAAGAATCAATGACACGCCTGATTCGTTCAGGAGTGGCTTTAATTTCATCAAAAGATAAGTCTTTGCCACAGTGTATCAGAAGTATCAGCCCATATCGTTCAAGTAACTCATAAACCCGAAATATACGTTCATCATCAGGGATAAAATTCTGGTAGTTCGGGTGAAGTTTAATGCCCGGCATCCCCAGTGCAATTACCTGAGTAATATGCGTCTCCACTGCCTCTTCATCCAGAGGATAGAGAGTTCCAAACGGGATAAATCGGCGTCTATCCAATTGTGCAATCCACTGATTAATTCTTGTGACCTGCTCAGGTCTTGTTGCCACAGGCATCAGGGCACTTTGAGTAATGTTGGCTCTTTGCATTGAACTCAGTAGTCCTGCCACTGTGCCGTTATGTGCTGGGGTTATACCACTGGTCGCACTCAACTTCGGGATTGCCCTTTCCGCCACCGGGTCAGGAAAGATATGGGTATGAATATCAATTATCTTCATCGGAAAGTACGCATTATTCCGGTAATCAACAGGTTAGATGCAGAGCAGCAACGGTTTTTTGTTTCTGGCTGAGCTCGTTATAGGAGTTGACGGCTTTTCGTGTAGGTTCCACGATAACTTTTATTCCACGGCTCACCAGGTCCTTAAGCACCTCTTGAGGTACGTGCATTGCACCGCCATAGCCTGTGCCGATTATTAGAACCTCTGGGGGGTTCGCCAGTACCGACTCTAAATCTTCAAGACATAGATTGTGACCTTCTTTCCGCCACCAGCTCCCCATCACGCTATCCGGAAATATTATTACGTCCGAGGTATAAGTCTTACCCCCGATGACAATCTTTCCAAATTCATACTCATCAATGTACGGCATTGGTCCCTTTCTTTTACCCTTGAACTTATTTTGGTCTTTACACCTAAAATTTGAAGAATTTATAGAGATTATGATTTTTTATTCTCGCACAAAACCCACTGGAATACAAAACCTTATTTTATGTCTCCCTGAATACTGTTGAGCCTTATATCTTTCGTGGAGGTTTCTCAGGATTAAGCAAATATCCAGTTCTACTGAGCTTCATCACTCTTCCTGTGGTTTTTAATTTAATATTCCAAGAATTCCAGTAATCTCGTCACGATTGAGTTTTTTTGACACCGCTTCTATTAATATAATAATGTCCAGAGCCCACTGACGGATGTATACTCAGGGACAAACCCCGAAAATAAAGAGGGGTCGCCGAGCATATTGATAGCCATCAAGTTATGCCAGTCGTCCTGCTGGTTCTCTGTGCCAAGAAAAGATTTGCCAAGATAAAATGCCTCCCCGAGTTTATTGCCTCGCT
The DNA here is from genome assembly GCA_021160705.1 of Candidatus Sumerlaeota bacterium. GTDB lineage: Bacteria > Sumerlaeota > Sumerlaeia > MWCT01 > JAGHBZ01 > JAGHBZ01. The sequence goes on along the minus strand of JAGHBZ010000422.1, from coordinate 4,598 downwards.
CTATAATACGCATAAAATAAAAATAAGCGATGCTCATTGCATCAGCAATATTGGTATGTGGTTGCCAATCACCCAATTCTTCAAAAACTGGCGCTGTAGCGGCAACTACCGCCACCGCACCCTGTCTGAGCAGGGCATAGCCAAGCTGGGTCTCAAAATCCGGGTTTCCATTATTACAGGCGACTAAAAAAGTAATAGCAGGATGTGAATCGTCTAACGAGCCGACATCAGAGTCTGTAAAAAATGGACTGGCTGACAATTCAGAGGGTTCAGGAATATTATTGCCGTTATCGTAACTCCAGATAGTGCGGTAAATAGAGAGAATACTTCCGTGCCCAAATAGACAGGAGAACCCATACCCTTTCTGCCATTCCGCAATCACATTAGCAGTGTTAAGCGGTGCTTCGCACGAGTAGGGTGATGGCGCAATACCACTCTTTTCAAAAAGGCGAAACGGAATAAAACCCCGGGGTACAATTATGTCGTTGCACAACCGGCGAGAAAACGTGGCGCCGTCCAGCCCGGGCGAGCCCATCTCTACCTGATTCTCATAAAATGCAATTGCTGTGGGTAGTAGAAAACGGCGTCGCCAGTGCGGAAATCCATTATCTACCTCATAAGCAATGAGTTTCTGGAGTATAGCGTCAGTGTCCTGGACCTTTCCATAATACGGGATTCTACTGACAAAAACTTCAGGGAAAAAATCAACCCCACCTGCCCCGCGGTCGTCGTTATATTCACCAAACCGCTGGTCTCCATCAACGTCCCAGTTGCCACTCAGGTCTGCATAATAATAATCAGTATAACATCTATCAATGGTGGGATATTCTGAGGCACCATAGCGTGCCCAGCAGAGTTTCATTGGAATCTGATTGGACGCGGGTCGCGGGTCGCTGAGGAGCAGCACATACCTGATTCCCATACTCAGGTAATTATCCTGTAGCCAGGCACGCACCTTCTCTTCTGTACCATTGGGTTCCTGCCCAGTTGTAGAACCAAACTCTGCGTCGGTAACCAATTTCACCCTATATCCCTGAGTCTCTTTCAAAGCGATAAAATCATCCAGCGCAGTACTACTGGTGGCAAGTGAACTGGTGGTAATAATCACAAAATCATAGGTCTCCTGTTCAGGAGTAAATGAGAAATACTTCTGATACCTGTTAAGCATCTCAGGATTGGCAACCCGGGAGGCAAGAACTCTATGCATTGAGGTTATATACTTTTCTGAAACATTTATTTTCTTTCGCGTCTCCGGGTTAAACCTGAGGACAAACTCAGTCTCTTTTACCCTAAGTATCTCTCCACTTACAGGCTTAAATAGAAACGGAAACACACATAGTCGCACAATTTTGAACGGTCCCATAGCACCACAACATAGTATTCTCACTGGCTGGGCTGGATAAAGCGTATTACTCTGATAGAGGAGTACATTTCGTCCTGTCTCATCAATTACTTTACCCCTTCCCCAGCATACACCATCCGTGGCATCTGAGAGCAATGGTGTATATGGTGGAGAAGGAGGAACCACATACTCGCCACTCAAAGGCTTCAGGGCGAAACTCCTGATATACCCCTTCAGGGTAGATAGGTCACACTCAGGTGGTAATACTACATCCACTTCTTTACAGGGTAAGCGGGGATTGCCAGGGTCGCTGTGTATATAATATTTCGTGCCGTTACCTCCACCTTTACCTGAATTTAACCAGGACAAATCAGCACCATCATCGGTGTAATGGATTATTATTTCCTGCTGGCAGTGGAGAATCTCCACATTCGCATCTGCTTGCGACCTGATAAGTAATATTATCATCCAGAGTAGTATGCAATATAGTGTTTGCATTTTAACAAACAAAGATAGTTCGTAATCTATCCGCTTTTCTCATCAAATCTTAATCTTTACTTTAATACAATTAGAAGAAATTATAAGGCAAAAAAGACAAAATGCGTCAATTATTCAAATCACAGCTGATAAAAATTAGACTGCGTATTGGACTGGAGAGCATCTCTGCGGTCCCAGCTCTCGGAAAGAGAGAACGCACCAGAACAGAGCTCATCAAGTCAGCATTTCACGATATTACGCCGGGATTAAATTCGCAGATGATAGAGCGAATCCACCAGAAACTGGACTCCCGGGAACATTTTCGGTTTGTTGTTCTGGGAGATACTGGGAGGGCTAATAGGGTCTTTCGTTATGTGCTCTCCGAGGCAATACGCGAAGAACCTGATTTTATTGTTGTGACAGGGGATGTAATTCGGGCTGGTCGTATCTCTCAGTATCGCCGCATCGTTAATTTGATAAAAGAGATACCCATACCTATCATCTTTGTCCCCGGGAACCATGACCTCAAAGGCGAGGGCTACGCCATTTTTTCTCACATATTTGGTCCACCTAACTACTTTTTTGACATTGCCCGGTATCGTTTTATCATTTTGAACTCCAACGAAGAGGTAAATTTTTCTCCTCATAATCCGATTAATGAACTCCCTTCTGATAATGGTCGTCATATTGTTAGGAAAGGAATTGCTTCAGAGCAACTTGCTCATCTATCAGAGCTGCTGGATTCTCAAAAGAAACATTTTTTGTTTATGCATATCCCTCCAAAAGGTGTATGGAATCATCACTGTTTTAAATTAAACGCTGAAAAATTGACGCAACTCCTGTCGGAAAAATCCTCCAGTATCGCCAGGGTTTTCTGTGGTCATATTCATGGCTATTCCCGAAAAGTTTACCAGAACGTCACTTATATTATCTCAGCCGGCGCCGGGGGTAATTTCCATCATCACGACCCGGAAATAATTGAACGATACAATTTTGTCCTTGTCGATGTCTCGGGTGACGATGTAAGAGATATAGTGTATTTTTGCGACCTGTAAGAGCAACGGCTGATGACAATAGTTCCGAACAAAACCCCCAAAGTGAACATAATTTCCCACAGGACAAAAAGTTTTTTAAGTATATCCTGATGAGCAAAGAAATGGTGTTATTTTTCTTGGCTATTAATCTATTTAATCCGTCTTTCGGCTCCGGAGCTAAAGAGTATCTGGGCTTATAACCGTTGACAGGGGTAACTCAGGAGATAAAAATCTTTTGTTTGACTGTATGTAGCTCTCTGGTGTTTTGAAAAAATCTGATACCCAAACGAGAACGTTTCTATGAAATCAATGAAAAAATCTCTGCTTCTCTGGTATTTCCTCATTCAGATTATTGTTTACCCATCTCTATGGGGAATTGTGTATTATAAAGCACATCATATCATCTATGACCAGCTTGATGAATTTCTTGAAGAAGCCAGTGAGGGGATTGTTGCCAATATACATCTCAATAAAGACGGGCGATTATCCGAAGATAGTCTCAAAAAAATCAGGAAGATTGTAGAGGAAGAGGATGAGTACTTGCAGGTGATTGAGCTGGACACAGGCGAACTCCTTGCACGTTCTGATTCGCTCAAAAATGCTCTTTTCCCATATCCGGATAGGGTGGCAAGGAAGATGAAAAAACGCAAACGCTACTTCTGGAACGACGAAATTTCCGGCGAACCAGTGCGTGCAATCGCCTTTAAAACAAAGATACCATATCCAGAATCATCCAATTCCCCTGCAAAATCTATTATGTTATTACTCGCCCTTAGAAGAGAAGACGCTGTCTCTCGCATCCAGGAGATGATAAAGTATACTGCTGGCATTTTTGTTCTGGCACTGTTTTGCACTCTGGGAGCTGCGTTCTTTATCTCAGGCAGTACACTACGTCCCTTGAAACGCACCTCGCGGGAGCTTGATAAGATTACAGCTCAGAGATTGGATTTTCGACTCACTGAACCCAAACACAAAGAACTACAACCACTAATTAAAACTATAAATAGTTTACTGGACCGCATTGATACTGCGTTCACACGCGAACGGCAACTTACCGCAGATATTGCCCACGAGCTCCGCACACCAATTGCAGGATTGCGCTCTATACTTGAGGTAGCGTTGCGACAACCTCGTTCAGAGGAGTTCTATAGAGAGACTCTGACAGAGGCTAAAGACATACTTTCACGGTCTCATCAAATGCTGGAGAACCTCTTGATGTTAGCCAGAATAGAAAGCGGTGAGGTTGCCCCAAAGGAGGAAACAGTTCCTCTGCGAAGCGTGGTTGAGGAATGCTGGCGAGTATTCTCGCACTCTGCTGATGAAAGACAAATCAGATTTGAAAATACCATTAATGAGCAGGTCTATGTCAAAACGGATGCTGAGAAGTTTAAGATTATCCTGAACAACATTTTGAGTAATGCGGTGCAGTATGCTAATACCGGTGGAAAAGTCACCGTTGAAGCCGAAGTTGATAAGAAAAAGCACTCAGTGGCACTTAACATCATTAACACCGGAGAACTTATTCCAGAATCAGACCTGCCGCATATTTTTGAACGGTTCTGGCGTGGTGATACTGCTCGGGCAGAAACAGGAGTGCACTCCGGGCTCGGACTATCTATAGCGCAGGCACTATGTCGCCTGCTTTCGCTGAATATTTCTGCTCATAACCTCCCACCTGATAAGGTCTGTTTCCGAATATCTGGTCTCCGCCTGGCGCCCCCGGAGAAAAAAACATAATCTTAACT